>JBDSKH010000152.1:0-3694 GCA_039917005.1 Pseudolysinimonas sp. | reverse complement strand
CACCGGTTGCGCTCAGCACCGCCACGACGACGGCCGTGGCAGCGAGGGTCACCCTCGCGCGCACGCTGCGCAGCACGTCAGGCTCCCACGCGGTAGCCGGCGCCGCGGACTGTCTCGATCGCGGTCCCCTCGGGCCCCGCCAGCTTCCGTCGAAGACGTCCGACGTAGACCTCCACGATGTTGGGATCGCCGTCGAAATCGTCGCTCCATACTCCCCGGAGGATCGCGTGCTTCGACAGCACCTGCCCCGCATGGTGGATGAGGAAGAACAGCACATCGAATTCACGCGATGTCAGGCTGATCTCCTCGTCACGCTGCCAGACGTGACGTCCTCGCGGATCTATCCGTAGGGCTCCCGCCTGCAGGGGCTCTGGCCCGCGGGCGCCGCTCCGGCGGATGAGGGCGTGCAATCGGGCGATCAGAACGCGGTACGAGAACGGCTTGACGAGGTAATCGTCGGCCCCGGTGTCGAGGCCCTCTGCCTCATCGAGATGACCGTCCTTGGCGGTGAGCATCAGAATGGGGGTCCAGTCCCCCGCCTCGCGAAGCCGGGCGCAGACCTGGTACCCGCTCAGCCCCGGCAGCATGACGTCCAGGACGATCACGTCGTAATCGCCCTCGGTGGCCCGCCAGAGCCCGTCGACCCCGGTGGACTCGATGTCGACGGTGAACCCCTCGTGGCGCAGGCCGCGAGCCACGGCGGCGGCGATGCGGTCATCGTCATCCACCACCAGCACTTTCATGTGCTCTCCTCGCCGTGGCCAGGATACGGCGAGGTGCTGATCAGTCGGCCTGATCCTCGGCGCTGTCGGCGCCGCTTTCGCCTTGACCTTCGCCAGGCCCGTCGTCGATCGTGTCGACCACGACGAAGTCCCTGTCGAGCTGGACGTCGACTTGGTGGCCGTCCGGGAACGTCACCTCGACCTCGTAGTAGCTCTCCTCGTCGCTCACTTCGCTTCCCGTGACTTCTCCGCCGCCTGTGGCGGCCAGAGCTGCGGCGCTCGCGGATGCAAGAGCGGCGCCCGTGATCGGCGTGTCGTGCTCTTCGGGATCAGGCGCGCTGGAGCTCACACCGTAGGCGATCCCTCCGCCGGCCAGCACCAGCATCAGGGCGCCTGCGCCGGTGCCGAGGGCGATCTTCGTCGTGCGGTTCATGGTCGTTCCCCTTCCAGGAATGGCGAGACGCTAACCCGGCAAGGCTGACGCTGTGCTGAACAAGGACCCGCCGTTCAGCGCCGGGTCAGCGGATCCGGTGCAGGTTGACGTCGACATCAACCCGGAGGAGAGGAAATCCCCATGAAACGCAGAACTTCGCCCATCGCCTTCCTGACGATGATCTTGCTGGGCACCATATCCGGCTGTTCTGCCGGCGGCGAAAACCCAGCCGACATCCCGCTGCCTCAGGGCAGCGAACCGATGACCCTCGATCCGAGTGCGTTCAGCACCGTCATCGACAACGCCTATTGGCCCATGAAACCAGGCACACGCTGGGTCTATCGGGAGATCGACGGCGACGGGACCGAATTCACCGCTGTGGTCACCGTCACCTTCGACACCCGGGTGATCCAGGGAATCACCGCGCGTGTCATCCGGGACACTGTCTTCCGCGGCGACCAGATCGTCGAAGACACATTCGACTGGTACGCCCAGGACCACGACGGTGCGATCTGGTATCTCGGCGAGCAGACCGCCGAGTTCGAGAACGGCGAGGTCGCGTCGACCGGCGGGTCGTTCGAGGCCGGCGTTGATGGGGCTCTGGCGGGCATCGCGCTCCCCGGCGACCCGCGCGTGGGAATGATCTACCGGCAGGAATACCTCGCCGGCGAGGCCGAGGACAATGGCGCCGTCGTCTCTGTCGACGAGCTGGTCGGGGTGCCGGCCGGCAGCTATCGTGACGTGCTCATGACACGGGACACCGTCGCCATCGAGCCGGATGTCGCGGAACTGAAGTTCTACGCGCCCGGCATCGGTCCGGTGCTGAGCCTCGATACCTCGGGCGGGTCCGGGCGCTCCGAACTGCTCCGGATCGAGACGGTTCCCGAGGGCACCGGCGTCGGGCCGCTCGGGCAGCCGGATTGACCGGCGCTACTCCTTGTCGAGGTCGGTCTCGAGGACCGTCACCAGTTCGTCGAGCGCGTCGTCGGCGCCGTCGGCATCCGAGGCGAGCGTGACGACCTCGCCGTGGCCGATCCCGAGCGAGAGCACGCCCAGGATGCTGGCCGCGTTCACGCTCTTGCCGGCGGCCGAGGTGAGGGTGACCGGTACGCCGACCTTGGCGGCGGCCTGGCTGAACAGCGAAGCGGGGCGAGCGTGCAGCCCGACGCTCGAGGCGACGGTGACGGTACGTTCTGGCATGGGGGTCCTCCTTCGTCGGGACTTACTCTACGGATCGCATGATCAGGGCTCGATGGTGACCTTGATGGCCTCGCCGCGGGCGACGATCTCGATCGCCTCCAGGACGTCATCCAGAGGAAGGCGATGGGTGATGAGATCGGCGACGGGCACGGCACCGGACGCAATGAGATCGAGGGCGCGCTTGTTCTGCTCGGGGGTCGATCCGTTCACGCCGACGAGCGTCAGCTCGCGGTAGTGCACGAGGTTGGCGTCGACCGTGATATCGGAGGCGTCCTTCGGCAGACCGCCGAACAGGCTCAGCCTGCCGCGCCGCGCCAGCATCCGGAGCCCTTGCTCCTGAGCGGCACCCGAGGCTGCGGCCGTGATCACGACGTCGGCTCCGCGACCGTCCGTCAGGGCGAGCACCGCCGCCACCGGGTCCTGGGTTTCGGTGGCGACGGTGTGATCGGGGGCGACCAGAGCCGCCGCGGCCGCGAGCCGGCCGGCGTTCAGGTCGATCAGGATGATGGTGGCGGCACCGCGCGCTCGTGCGAGCCGCACGTGCAGGCACCCGATCGGCCCCGAGCCGATGACGACGACCGTGTCGCCCTCGCCCACGCGGGACAGTTCCTGCCCGTTGAGAACGCACGCGAGGGGCTCGGCCAGGGACGCCTCGGCGAAACTCAGGTTCTCGGGGATGCGCGTGACGCCGTCGACGGCCAGAACCTCGCGCGGGACGATGAGGAAGTCGGCGAAACCGCCCGGGAACTGGTATCCCATCGAAAGCTGGTTCGGGCAGATCGCCTGTTGACCGGCGAGGCAGTCCGGGCAGGTGCCGTCGGGGATCGCCGCGATGACCTGCACGCGGTCCCCCACGACCCAGCCGTCCACGCCGTCACCCACATCGACGATCTCGCCGGCGATCTCGTGGCCCATGACCTGCGGAGCGGTCATGTTGGGGTGCCCGGATCGCGAGATCTTGACGTCGGTTCCGCAGGTGGAGCATGCGCGGACACGCAGCTTGATCTCGCCCGGTGCGACATCCGGCTCGCGGATCTGCTCGAGCCGGATGTCGCCCGGTGCGTAGTACGTGGCTGCTCTCACCCGGCGACTACTCGTCGTCCTCGTCCGAGGCCAGCAGCTCGTACACCCGGTCGGCGGTGGTGGCTCCCCGGAGGGCCGCCGCTTTGTCGGGGTCCAGCAGGACGGTCGCCAACTGGGACAGGAGCGCGATGTGGCCATTGCCCTTTGCCGCAATGCCCACCGCGACGCTCACCTCGTTTCCGTCCCAGTCGACGCCGTCCGGGAAGCGGAGGACGACGATGGCATCGTCTGTGACCGCGTCCTTGCCGGCGAGGGT
>JBDSKH010000151.1:0-11113 GCA_039917005.1 Pseudolysinimonas sp. | reverse complement strand
AAGAACTGCGGTCCCTTGAAGGTCGCAACCTTGACTGCCGCGGCGCGGTTGGTGAGGATCTCACCGGTGGGTGCGCCGTTGAAGTAGTCGTTCGTCGCAGCCGCGAGCTCATCGCTCGCGAGAGCGTCGAGCTGGCTCGGGAAGGTGCCCGCGTTGGCGAACGCCTTCATCTGCGTCTCGGGCGAGGTGAGCCACGCCGCGAGCTGCTGAGCCTCGTCAACGTGCGCGCCGTTTGCCGGGACGGTCAGGTACGAGCCGCCCCAGTTTCCGCCGCCGCCGGGGAAGACATCAGCGATGTCCCAGCCGGTGACGTCCTGGGCGTTGCCGGAGATGACTCCGAGCATCCAGCCCGGGCACAGCATCGCTGCGAACTCACCCGATGCCATCGATGCGAACCAGTCCTCGCTCCACTGACCGGAGTAGGCCGCGATCGGCACCGCCTTGGTCACGACGTCCTCGTAGGCCGCCTTGATGTCAGGATTGTCGGTGGCGATGATCGAGCCATCCGGGTCCTCGTAGGCGAGCTCGTACTGGTTGACGATGCCCTGCAGGACTGAGTTGGCCGAGTCGATGAAGGGCTTCCCGGTCGTGGCCTTGTACTCGGCGCCGATGTCGAAGAAGTTGTCCCAGTCGCCGTCGAACAATTCCGCGACGTCGGCGCGGTCGGTCGGCAGGCCGGCGGCCTCGAACAGGTCGGCGCGGTAGCAGATGCCCTGCGGTCCGATGTCGGTGCCGTAGGCGATCAGATTGCCGTCAGCGTCGGTCGCGGCGGCTTCCTTCCAGTCGAGCCAGCGGCCCTTCACGTCGTCCGGAACGGGCGCGAGCAGGTCGCTGTACTGCATCGCTTCGGTGAACCAGTCGATCTCGACGGCTTCGACGTCAGCGAGGCCGGTTTGACCCAGCTTCTGGAAGTAGTTGGCACGCGCGTCGTTCGACGTGGCGGCCTTGTTGTGGACAACCTCGATGCCGGTTTCCTCGGTGAACTCGGCGAGAAGCTCGTCCGTGTAGCCGAAGTCATTGAAGGTGGCGAGGGTGAGGGTGACGGGACCGTCATCCTCTCCTGCACCGCCGGCTGAACAGCCGGAGGCAAGCAGGGCGATGCTGGCGGCACCAGCGACTGCAGCTGCGATAGTGCGTCGTGAAGTTCTCACGGTCACTCCTTTGTGTGTGCGTGAATGGAGGGTGACCCCATGGGAGCGCTCCCACAAAACGCCGTGGGAGCGCTTCCACGAAATCGGGTTCAGGCTAGGGCACCCGAGAAGGCGTGTCAATGGGAGCGCTCTCATCGGCGCCCGGGCGTCACCGCGAATGGCGGACCTAGGGGCGCCGGCGGGACTTCGCGTGCGGGACGGCGGCATCGTCGCCGGGAAGTTCGATCGAACCCGTTCCCGCCTCCACGAGCGCGCCGGCCAGGTCGGCCGCGTGCTGCGCATCCAGCGACGTCGCGAGCTCGCGATCCTCGTCCGCCTTGGTGTCCGCGGCCTCCTCGATCGCCGACTTCTGGCGCAGCGGAGTCGCCTTCAGGAAAAAGCTGAGCAGGAACGCCACGATCACGACGGCGAGGCCCACCCAGTAGATCGTCACGGTCGCATTCGCGAACCCCTCGAGGAACGGCGCTGCGAGCCGCGGGTCGGATCCGTTGAGGAACGAGGTGTCGCCGTTGAGAGAGTCGCCGAGGCTCGCGCCACCGCCGTTCTGGCCGTTCTGCAGCAACTCGAGGATCTGCGCGTTCTTCGGATCGGCGAGCACCGCGGGGTCGGTCGCGGCGGCCTGCAGGTCGGCCAGATTGTCCTTGTCCTTGAACGCGGCCGCGATCGTGTCCGGGATACGGCTGAACAGCACCGAGAACAGGATCGCGACGCCGGCCGTGCCGCCGATCTGCCGGAAGAAGGTCGACGAGCTCGTGGCGACCCCGATATCCCGAGGCCCGACCGAGTTCTGACTGGCGAGGGTGAGGGTCTGCATGATCTGGCCGAGCCCGAGGCCGACCAGCAGCATCCCGCCCATCATGAAGATGACCGGCTGGTCGGCCGAGGCGAACGTGAACCAGAAGAAGCCGGCGGCCATCAGGCCGGTGCCGATGATCGGGAAGATCTTGTATCGCCCGGTGCGCGAGATGATCTGGCCGCTCGTGATCGACGAGATCATGAGCCCGAGGATCATCGGCAGCATCAGGAAGCCGCTCTCGGTCGGGGTCGCGCCGTTCACCAGCTGGAGGTAGAGCGGAATGGTCATCATGGCGCCGAACATTCCGAATCCGACGAGCACGCCGAGCACGGTGGCCATCGAGAACGTCGAGCTCTTGAACAGCTTGAGCGGGATCAGCGCTGCATCGCCCATGAGCTTCTCGGTCAGGATGAACGCGGCGATACCCAGCGCGCCGACCGTGTAGCAGGTGATTGCGCCGAGGGAGCCCCAGCCCCACTCGCGGCCCTGCTCCGCGACGATGAGCAGTGGGACGAGAGCGATGATGACGGTCGCCGCACCCCACCAGTCGATGCGCACGCTGTGCCGCGTGTGCGGAACGTGCAGGAAGCGCAGGACGAGGAAGAGGGCGAAGACGCCGATCGGCAGGTTGACCAGGAACACCCCGCGCCAGCCGTCGACGAACAGGATCTGGTCGGCGCCGGCGAACAGCCCGCCGACCAGCGGACCGATGACGCTCGACGTGGCGAACACGGCGAGGAAGTAGCCCTGGTACTTGGCCCGCTCGCGCGGGGCCAGGATGTCGCCCATGATCGCGAGCGGCAACGCCATGAGCCCACCGGCGCCGAGACCCTGGAGCGCGCGGAAGCCCGCGAGCATGTACATGTCCTGCGCGAACCCTGCGGCGAGCGAGCCGATCAGGAAGATCGAGATTGCGATGATGAAGAGCGGCCGCCGGCCGAACAGATCGCTGAGCTTGCCGTAGATCGGCGTCGCGATGGTCGAGGTGATCAGGTAGGCGGTCGTGACCCAGGCCTGGATGCTGAGGCCGTGGAGGTCGTCGGCGATCGTCCGCATCGACGTGCCGACGATCGTCTGATCGAGCGACGACAGGAACATGCCGGCCATGAGGCCGAAGATGATGAAGAGGATCTGCCGATGAGTGAGGATCGGCGTTCCGGTGGTGGCCGGCGATGCTGTGGTCGTCAAGGGTTCGCTTTCGACAAAGAGAATGCCGCAGCGGGACGCAGTCCGACGGCGGCATAAAAAATTGCGTGAACTGCAAAGTTACACCCTGAGCACAACTTTCGGCAAGCGACGCCACCGTATGCTGTCGGAGTGACGGACGAAGCGCGGCGCGACCGCCAGGGACTGCGGCGGCCGTCGCCGAGAATCCGGCGCAATCGCGTGATCGCGGCGGTCGTCGCCGGGGTGGTATTCGTCGCCCTGTTCGTGGGCGCGATCTTCGTCTTCGCACCGCATCCGCAGGAGGTGCCCGTGGCCGACAGCCCCAGCCCGAGCGCCTCGTCGGCGCCGTCGACCTCCCCGACGCCGCGACCGGATGCGCCGCTCAAGCTCACCTTCGATCGCCGCACCTTCTCGATCGACGACCCCGGCAGCCTGTGGATCGTCGTCAACAAGCTGCGACCGCTGAACCCGCTCGACTACGCCGCGCCCGACCTGGTGCAGGTGCCCGTCCCGTACGTCAATGCGCCGACGATGCGCCAGGAGGCCTCCGACCAGATCGTCGCGATGTTCGCGCAGTACACGGCCGAGACGGGCAACCAGATGCAGTCGCAGAGTGCGTACCGCAGCTACGGCGTGCAGGTGAACGTCTACCAGGGCTGGGTGAACAGCCTCGGCCAGGCCGGCGCCGACCTGACGAGCGCCCGGCCGGGGCACAGCGAGCACCAGACCGGGCTCGCGATGGACATCAGCGGCATCCCGGCGACGTGCGCCCTCGACCAGTGCTTCGCGGACACGAACCAGGGGCAGTGGCTGGCTGCGAACGCCTACAAGTGGGGATTCATCCTGCGCTACCCGAACGGGATGACCGGCATCACGGGGTACGAGTTCGAGCCGTGGCACTACCGCTACGTGGGCATCGCGCTCGCGACCGAGATGCACGACACGGGCATCCAGACGCTGGAGGAGTTCTTCGGCCTTCCCGCGGCGCCCGACTACGCCGGCTGAGCGGGTTGAGTAGCGCCGTAGGCGCGTATCGAAACCCGGCTACCTCGGGAACAGCCCTTCGTGCCTACTCAACCCGCTGGTGGTTTCGATACGGCCCTTCGTGCCTACTCAACCCGCTCACGCGCCGAGGGCCGCGTCGACGATGACCTTCGCCTCGGCCTGCACCTCGGCGAGGTGGTCCGGACCGCGGAACGACTCCGCGTAGATCTTGTAGACGTCCTCTGTGCCCGACGGGCGCGCCGCGAACCACGCGTTCTCCGTGACGACCTTCACGCCACCCACGGCCGCGCCGTTGCCCGGTGCCTCCGAGAGCCGCGCCGTGATGGCCTCGCCCGCGAGGGTGTCCGCGGTGATGTCGGAACCCGACAGCCCGCCGAGCCGCGCCTTCTGCTCCTTGGTCGCGGCAGCATCCACTCGCGCATAGGCGGGGTCGCCGAACTCGGCGGTCAGCTCGGCGTAGAGCTCCGATGGCGAGCGCCCGGTGACGGCCAGGATCTCGCTCGCCAGCAGCGCGAGCAGGATGCCGTCCTTGTCGGTCGTCCAGGCCTGGCCGTCGAGCTGAAGGAACGACGCCCCCGCGCTCTCCTCGCCGCCGAAGCCGACCGACCCGTCGACGAGGCCCGGCACGAACCACTTGAATCCGACGGGCACCTCCCACAGCCGGCGCCCGAGCGAGTTCGCGACCCGGTCGATCATCGACGACGACACCAGGGTCTTGCCGATCGCGGCATCCGGCGCCCAGCCGTCGCGGTGCGTATAGAGGTATTGGATGGCGACGGCCAGGTAATGATTCGGATTCATGAGACCCGCGTCGGGGGTTACGATCCCGTGCCGGTCGGCGTCGGCGTCGTTGCCGGTGAGCAGTTGGTAGTCGCCCCGACGGGCGACCACGGACGCCATCGCACTCGGCGACGACGGGTCCATGCGGATCTTGCCGTCCCAGTCGAGCGTCATGAACGCCCAGGTCGGGTCGACGACGGGGTTCACGACGGTCAGGTCGAGCCCATACGTCTCGGCGATGAGCTTCCAGTAGTTCACGCTCGCCCCGCCGAGCGGATCGGCCCCGACGTGCAGGCCGGCGCGCTTGATCGCGTCCACATCGATGATGGATGCGAGGTCGGCCACGTAGGCGCCGCGGAAGTCGTAATCGTCGACGGCACTCGGCTCGCCGCGCTTCACCTCGCGCAGGTGACCCTCGATGAGTTCGTTGGCCCGGGCGGCGATCCATCCCGTCGCATCGGAGTCGGCCGGACCGCCGTGCGGCGGGTTGTACTTGAACCCGCCGTCGCGCGGGGGGTTGTGGGATGGCGTGATGACGATGCCGTCGGCCTGCTCGCTGGCTGAGGAGCGCCCGGCCGCGCCGGCCGCGTCTCGAAGCCCGCGGTTGTGACTGATGATCGCCCGCGAGAGGGCCGGCGTCGGCACGTAGTCGTCGAACTCGTCGACGAGCGCGTGCACGCCATTCGCCTCGAGCACCTCGAGCGCGGTGGTCTCTGCCGGACGCGAGAGACCGTGGGTGTCGCGCCCGACGAACAGCGGGCCGCCGATGCCCTGCTCGGTGCGGTAGTCGACGATCGCCTGGGTCGTCGCGGCGATGTGCGTCTCGTTGAACGCCCCGTCGAAGCTCGAGCCGCGGTGCCCGCTGGTGCCGAACACGACGCGCTGCGCGGGGTCCGACATGTCGGGGACCTTCGAGAAGTACGCCTCGACGAGCTCGCGTACGTCGATCAGATCGGATTCCTGGGCGGGGGTCCCTGCGCGGTCCATGGACTCAGTCAAGCACCGGGCCGAGCCGCCGAAAAGCAGGGGAGGCGCACGCCCGAGCCCGTCGTTGCGTCGGTGGTACGAATCTGCCGTAGTTGGCACCGCCGGTACACTCGCCACATGCCGAGCGCCGAGACCGAGACGTACAGCTACCTCGGGCCATCCGGCACCTTCACCTGGGCGGCCCTGAACCAGGTCCCGGATGCCGCCGGCAAGACCTGGCGCAGCGTGAACAACGTCGGCGAAGCTCTCGACGACGTGCTCACCGGTCGCAGCGTCGCGGCGATGATCGCGATCGAGAACAGCGTCGAGGGTGGCGTCACCGCAGCGCAGGATGCGCTCGCCAGCATCCCCGGGCTTCGGATCATCGGCGAGTACCTCGTCCCCGTCGACTTCGTGCTCGTCGCCCGCCCCGGCACCAAGCTCGCTGACGTGCGGGTCGTCGCCGCGCACCCGGTCGCCTATGCGCAGTGCCACCTCTGGCTCGACGCGAAGCTGCCCGACCACGAGCACCTGCCGGCGACGTCGAACGTGACGGCCGCACTGCAGGTTCTCGCCGAGGGGTCGGTGGCGGATGCCGCGGTCGCGCCGCCGGGGATCGACGACGAGCACCCGGTCAAGGTTCTCGCCACGAAGATCGGCGACAACCCGAACGCCGTCACGCGCTTCGTGCTGGTGAGCGGCACCCGCAGCATCCCCGAGCGCACGGGCGCCGACAAGACCAGCGTCATCGTCGAACTGCCGACCGACGAGCCGGGCGGGCTGGTCGAGATGCTCGAGCAGTTCGCGACGCGCGGCGTGAACCTGAGCCTGCTGCAGTCGCGGCCGATCGGCGACTCGCTGGGCAGGTACCGCTTCGTCGTCGATCTCGATGGCCACATCCTGGATGAGCGCGTCGCAGACGCCCTGCTCGGCCTCAAGCGATTCAGCCCCAACGTGACCTTTCTCGGCTCCTACCCTCGGGCCGACCAGCAGGCGATCGAGTACGTCTCGCGTTACGGTGATGAGGTGTTCATCGAAGCGCGCGATTGGCTGCGTGGGCTGATCTCGGGGGAGCCGGAGTAGTGGCCGAGAGCGGGGACGCCGACGTCGACCCGCGGTTCGATCCGGTCTTCCAGCGCGGCTATGACCCGCAGGTGCACGGCTCGCGTCGCCCTCGCAGCCCGGCAGGGCGCGAGACGAGCCCCACCCCGATCACCTCTCGACCGGAAACGACCTCGCCGCGCCGCGACGCTGAGCACCCCGCAGTCGCGCGGGTGGATGCGCCGGCCGCCGCGGTCGCGGAAGGCTCCGGCCCCGCGGTCTCCGCAGCGCCCGACGCGGTCTCCGCAGCGCCCGACGCCGTCGCCGCCGCCGATTCCGACCTCACGTTGCAGGCGCGGAACCCGTTCCGCCTCGCCCTCCTGATCGCGAGCATCGCATCCATCGCCGGTGCGGGCCTGCTGATCTGGCACCGGATCGACGAGAACCCCTACTATCAGGGCTTCTCGGGCACCGACCAGTGGATGCTCTTCCGGAGTCAGCTCACCGAGACGGCACTCGCTCCGCTGCTCACCGGCGGGCTACTCGGGCTCTGCCTCTGGCTGGCCATCGGCGCCATGGGCACCCGCGTGAAGCCCGATGAGTGAACGGAGGCCCGTCGGCTGGCTGCTCGGGCTCGCCCTCATCGCCGTCGCCGGGATCGGGATCGCTCTCGTGCTGACCTGGTCGGCGAGCGAAATGCAGATCCGCGTCAACGCCTTCTGGGCCTCGCAGACCGAGCCGGTCACCGACGAGGAGTACGGGGCCTGGGACGAACTGTCCACGAATTCGTACACGATGCTGGCGATCGTCACGCCACTTCTCACCGCGGCGGCGGCGGCGATCTTCGCGCTACTTGCCGTCCTCGCCTTCCGGTGGGAACGGCGGCGTCAGCTCACCGGCAATTGGGCTGCGGAGGCCGGCGCGTCCGCATCCGCATCCGCATCCGCCTCGACCTCGACCTCGGGTCCCTCGATCTCCTGATCGGCGGGGATGCGCACGAGCAGGCCGACCGGGTCGATGTGCGCACGGAACGCGATGGCTTTGCCGAAGTCGTCGCCGTCGAGCTCGAAGTCCTCCTCGTGATCCAGGCGGGCCGTGATCTTGGCGGCCTTGATGTACCGCAGCGCCCGGACGTCGCGGGTCAGACCCGCGAGGCGCCTGCCGACCGAGTTGCGGCGCAGTACGCCGTTCTCCCAGAAGATCTTCGTCCAGATCTGCACCCAGCCGAAGAATCCGTTCGGGCGGAGCGCCACGATGTCGAACACCCCGTCGTCGATCGCCGCCTCGGGCAGGAGCAACACGTTGCCGGGCAGCGAACCGCAGTTGCCGACCATGACGGTGTGCACGTTCATCTGCCGCTCGGGGCCGTCGTCGACGCTGAAGCGCACCCTCACGCGCTCCTTGTCGCGTAAGGCGACCATGATCGGCTGGATATAGGCGAGCCACCCGACCTTCTTCTTCAGCTCGGGATTCGTGTTGGCCGCCATCTTCGCGTCGAGCCCGATGCCGGCCATGACGACGAACGCCTTGGTCTCGCGCGAGCCGTCCGCACGCTCGATCTCGACGACGCCGAGGTCGATGCGGCGGTTGTGCCCGGAGAATGCGGTTCGCACCGAATCCCGGATGTCGGAGAGCGTCAGGTTCATGTTGCGGGCTAGCAGATTGCCTGTGCCCGCCGGCAGCAACGAGAGCGGGATGCCCGACTCGTGCAACCCCTCCGCCGCGGCGCGCACCGTGCCGTCGCCGCCTGCGGCGATCACGACATCGACGCCCTGTTTCGCGGCCTCACGTGCCTGGCCGACACCGGGATCCTCTTCGGTCGTCTCGAGCCACACGCTCTTCGCCCAGCCCGCCTCGCTCTCGGCGAGTGCGACAGCGTTGCGCAGCTCGTCGAGATCCACTTTGGTCGGGTTGTAGACGACGGCGGCGCGCTGGGCCGTCTTCGCAGGGGGCGTCATGTCCCTCAGGCTAAGGCACGCGCGAATGAGGGGATGGGGGCTTGTGCACCGGCCGTGAACGGCTATGGACATCCCGCCGTCCATAGGATGGAGCGGTGATCGATCCCCAGTTGCTCCGCGAGAGCCCCGATGCCGTTCGGCGCTCGCAGCAGCTTCGCGGGGAGCCGATCGAGCTGGTGGATGAGGCCGTGGCCGCCGACGCCGCCCGCCGTGCCGCGATCGCGGCTTTCGAATCCGTGCGGGCCGAACAGAACGCGTTCGGCAAGACCGTGGCCGCCGCCCCGAAGGACGAGAAGGCGGCGCTGGTCGCTCAGGCCCAGCAGCTCGCGGCGCAAGTGAAGGCGACCCAGGCCGCGGCGAGCGAAGCGGAGGAGGCGTTCACGCAGACCGCGGGACGCATCCAGAACATCGTGCTCGACGGGGTACCCGCCGGGGGCGAGGACGACTTCGTCACGCTTCGCGAGGTCGGCGAGAGGCCGGCGTTCGCCTTCGAGCCGCGCGACCACCTCGAGCTCGGTGAGCTGCTCGACGCCATCGACATGGAACGCGGAGCGAAGGTCAGCGGTGCGCGCTTCTACTTCCTGAAGGGCATCGGCGCCCGCCTGGAGATCGCGCTCATGAACCTGGGGCTCGAGCGCGCGCTCGCCGCCGGGTTCACGCCGCTGATCACGCCCACGCTGGTACGCCCCGACATCATGTCGGGCACGGGCTTCCTCGGCGCGCATGCCGACGAGATCTACTACCTGCCCGGCGACGACCTCTACCTCACCGGAACGAGCGAGGTCGCGCTCGCCGGGTACCACAAGGACGAGATCCTGGATGTGTCGGCCCGCCCCCTGCGCTACGCGGGCTGGTCGACGTGCTACCGCCGCGAGGCCGGATCCGGAGGCAAGGACACCCGCGGCATCATCCGCGTGCACCAGTTCCAGAAGCTCGAGATGTTCACCTACATCGACCCCGCGGATGCCGGGGCCGAGCACGAGCGGCTGCTCGCGCTGCAGGAGGGCATGCTGCAATCCCTCGGGCTCAGCTATCGGGTCATCGACACGGCCGCGGGCGATCTCGGCTCGAGCGCCGCGCGCAAGTACGACGTCGAGGCCTGGGTGCCGACGCAGGACGCCTACCGCGAACTCACCTCGACCTCCAACTGCACGACCTATCAGGCCCGGCGCCTCGACATCCGGTACCGCACCGAGTCGGGCAAGACGGCGCCCGTCGCGACGCTCAACGGCACGCTGGCGACCACAAGGTGGCTGGTCGCCATCCTCGAGACGCATCAGCAGGCCGACGGCTCGGTCGTCGTTCCCGCGCCGCTGCGCCCGTACCTCGGCGGACTCGAGCTGCTCGAGCCGGCCCGATGAGCGCACCGGATACCGAGGTCGCCGACCGCTGGATCGTCGCCCTCGACATCGACGGCACGGTGCTGCGCGAGGACGGATCCCTCGGGGACGCGACCGCCGCCGAGATCACCCGGGTCGCCGGACTCGGCCACGAGGTCATGCTGGCCACCGGACGCTCGGTGTCGATGACCCTGCCAGTGGTCGACACGCTCGGCATCACGCCCGAGTACCTGGTGTGCGCGAACGGCGCCATCGTGCTGGGCCGGGATGCCGACGCCCCGCTCGGCTACTCCCGCGTGCACGTCGACGTCTTCGACCCGACCGAGGTGCTGACGACGATCCGCGGGCACCTCGAGGGCGCCAGCTACGCCGTCGAGGACGAGGAGGGGGTGTTCCGCTACACCGGGTCCTTCCCCGACGCCGCGCTCTCGGGATCCACCATCAAGGTCGAGTTCGACGGCCTGCTCGGTATCGAGGCGACCCGGGTGGTGGTGATCTCGCCCGACCACGCGACCGAGGACTTCCTGTCGGTCGTCGACATGATGGGCCTGCACAAGGTCAGCTACAACGTGGGTTGGACGGCGTGGCTCGATATCGCCCCGGACGGCGTCAACAAAGCGACCGGCATGCAGTTCGTGTGCGATGCACTCGGCATTCCCACCGAGCGCGTGCTGGCCATCGGCGACGGTCGCAACGACATCGACATGCTGCAGTGGGCAGTCGCCGGCGGCGGTCTCGGTGTCGCCATGGGACAGGCCCCACCGGAGGTCGCGGCGGTGGCCACGGAGCGCACCGGAACCGACGTCGACGACGGCGTGGCGGCCACGCTCGCACGCCACTTCCAGGTTTAGACGCCCGGGGTCGAATACAATCGCCTTCGGTCATCCAGGAGGGCTGTCCGAGTGGCCG
>JBDSKH010000150.1:0-15933 GCA_039917005.1 Pseudolysinimonas sp. | reverse complement strand
GTGCGCGCCTGCGACGCCGACACCTGCCGCATGGTCTACCACGACGAATCCCGCACGAACAATCGCCGCTGGTGCTCGATGGAGCACTGCGGCAACCGGGCGAAGGTGCGCGCTCACCGCGAGCGCGCCGCCATGCGCCGGCACATAGAGAAGGAGAACGCATGACCGTCGAACACCTCAACCCCGAGACTCTGCACGTCAACCCCGCGTTCTCGCAGGGGACCATCACCTCGGCCGGGCGCACGCTCTACGTGGGCGGCCAGAACGGCACCGACGCCGAGGGCGTCATCACGGGCGACGCCGGCGAGCAGAGCGCGCAGGCCATGCGCAATGTCATGGCCGTTCTGGATGCCGCGGGCGCCAAGCCCGCGGATGTCGCGAAGCTGACCATCTACCTCGCCGAGTCGGTCGACCCGACCGCCGCATACGGCGCCGTCATGCCGATCTGGGGCACGCAGCCGACGGCGGTCAGCGTTCTGAAGGTCGCGGCGCTCGGGCGCCCCGAGGCGCTCGTCGAGATCGAGGCGATCGCGTCACTCGGCTGAGCGCATCGGGCCGGGCTAGGCGGCTTTCCGCTCCTCGACCGTGACCTCTTTCCAGAAGGCGACGTAGTTCGAGAAGTCGGCGCCGACCCGGTCGAACGCGGTCGGGTACGGAGTCGGGTAGCTCCACGCGCGGTCCTGCAGCCAGTCGCCGGTCACCGGGTCCTTGACCGAGAAGTACTGGCACTCGCCCTTCCACGGGCAGGTGTACGGGGTCGCGCTCTCCTGCAGCAATTCGCCCTTCACGCTCGACGGCGGGAAGTACACGCGCCCCTCAATGTGGAGAACGTCGGCCTCATCGGCTTCGGCGATGACGGTTCCGTTGAGTGTTGCCTGGGGCATGGGGTGCGGTTCTCCAAGAGTGGTGGGGTTTCGAGACGCGTCGCTTCGCGGCGCTCCTCAACCAGCCAACGGCATCACCCGGCGGTTGATTCCCTCTCTCGACGCTCTCTCGCCGATACGGAGGCGGCTATCAGGTGGCGGGTCGCGGTGCGCAGCCCCCGATACGCGGCGGCGGCGGCCGCGGCCTCGGGAGACTGGTGGTCGATGCCGCGATCGGCGATCGCCTCGATGATGGCCCCGGCGGCGAGCAGATCCTCGACGGCGAAGCGCAGCGACCCGTCGTCGCGCGTGACCCCGGCCGCGACGATGGCGATGCGGAAGCGTCCGGCGGCCAGCTCCTGCTGCGCGAGAGCCCAGTCGCCGAGCTCGGCCGCACGCTCGAGAAGACCCGCGACCGAGCCGGTGGGCCCGGCAGACTCGCCGAGCTGGTCGACCCAGACGACGGCGTCGGCATCCCGGCTCACTGCTGCGGCGCCCGCCGTGCCCCAGTCGAACCGCACCTGATACGACCCTTGCGCGGTGGGGTCTGACGCGTCGCTCACGGCACGAGGCTAGTCGCGCCCATCTCGGTCGCGATGATCGCGAAGTCATGCGGCGTCAACTCGACCTGCCCGCGGCGCATCACGAACCCCCAGTTGCGGTTGCCGCGTGTGACATCGAGCACCTCGAGCAGCGGGGTGATCGGCACGGGCTTCGCGGCTTCGTCGTACTCGACCCGGCGACGCCATGGATGACGGTCGGTCTCTTTGCCAGCGACCGTCATGGTGTCGTCGGCCTGCCACGCCTCGCCCTCGGCGATGCGCCCGATCGCGGTGAACTCGCGCAGCGGATCGCCGTCGGGGTAGCTGGTCTTCGGTGAGTAGTACACGAGCCCGTCGCCGGGCTGCATGCGCTGGATGCCCGACTTCACGCCGTGGTTGGTCTGCGCGATCCCGAGCGCGATGCCGCGCAACACGTGCTCCCGCTGGACGACTCCGAGCCAATACCGCATGAGTGGATTGTGGCGCTGACTGGTGACATGCGCGTTCAACCGGCGGCGTGACGGGTGTCTGCTAGCCTGGGATCACTTGCAGGGCAATTGCGCCCTCTTGCGTCGTAGAACGCTCCCTCGCCGCTTCCTCACACGAAGGCCCGGCTGACATCTTCTCCGGCGAACGTTGACGCCCACCGGTGTCCTCGCCATTTCAATCCGAAAGAACCATTCAACACACTCATGTCCCATGACTTCCGCACGCTCGGCGTGCCCCATCCCCTGCTCGAGGTCCTCGCGGCCGACGGCAAGACCACCCCGTTCCCGATCCAGGTCGACACCCTGCCCGACACGCTCGCTGGACGCGACGTGCTCGGCCGCGGCAAGACCGGCTCGGGCAAGACCCTCGCGTTCAGCATCCCGATGGTCGCGCGCCTCGGCACCCGCCTCGCCGGCGGACACCGCCGCCCCGGCCGCCCGCTCGGCATGGTGCTCGCACCGACCCGCGAGCTCGCCACGCAGATCAACGCCGTGCTCGAGCCGCTCGCCAAGGCCTACGGCCTGACGACGACCACGATCTTCGGAGGCGTCAGCCAGAACCGCCAGGTCGCCGCGCTCAAGGCCGGCGTCGACATCATCGTCGCCTGCCCCGGCCGGCTCGAAGACCTCATGCAGCAGAAGTTCGCCTTCCTGGATGCGGTGGAGATCACCGTTCTCGACGAGGCCGACCATATGGCCGACCTCGGCTTCCTGCCCGGCGTCACCCGCATCCTGAAGGCCACGCCCGAGAACGGCCAACGCCTGCTGTTCAGCGCCACGCTCGATAACGGCGTGGACAAGCTGGTGCGTCAGTTCCTGCACAACCCGGCTCTGCACGAGGTCGACGAGGCCAACTCGCCGGTCTCCGCGATGACCCACCACGTGTTCGGCACGAGCGATACCGAGACCAAGAAGCAGCTCATCCATGCGCTCGCCTCGGGTACCGGCCGTCGCATCCTGTTCATGCGCACCAAGCACCACGCCAAGAAGCTCGCCCAGTCGTTGACGGCAGCCGGCATCCCGGCGGTGGACCTGCACGGCAACCTCAGCCAGCCCCAGCGCGACCGCAACCTCGCGGCGTTCTCGGCCGGCACGGCGCGCGTGCTCGTCGCGACCGACGTCGCGGCCCGCGGCGTCCACGTCGACGACGTCGAGCTCGTCGTGCACGTCGACCCGCCGACCGAGCACAAGGCGTACCTGCACCGCTCCGGTCGCACGGCTCGCGCCGGCAGCGAGGGCGACGTCGTCACCCTCGTGCTCCCCGCCCAGGAGAAGGACCTCGCGCAGCTCATGCGCAAGGCCGGCATCCAGGCGGCGACCCAGCGCGTGACGCCGACCTCGGATGCGGTGACCGCCCTCGTGGGCGATGTCGCGGCGTATGTGACCCCAGCTCCCCGATCCGCTACCCCGGCCCGCGGCCAGGGCGGCGGCGGACGCTCGCAGGGTGCCAACGCGCAGCGCAAGCGCGCCGCTCGCACCGGCGATCAGCCGCGTTCCGAGCAGCCGCGTCGCGACCGTTCGGGTCGCCCGGCCCGCTCTGGTTCGGGTTCCGGCTCCGGTCGCCCAGCGCGCAACGGCAATGGCGGCGGCTCGTCAGGCGGTTCACGCCCGATGTACACGTCGTCGAGCTCTGCCCCGACGGGCAACCCGCGCCAGGCGAACCGCCGCGCGCAGGGCTGATTTCGACACGCCCGCTTCGCCGGCTACTCAATCAGCCCAGCACTCCTACCGAGGCGAGGGCGGCGCGCAGCAATGTGCCCCGCCCTCCTTCCATCTCCGCGTGGATCGAGGGTGACGACGCCTCGGCCGGCGTCATCCAGGTGAGCTCCAACGCATCCTGACGCGGCTCGGTCGTCCCTGTCACCGGGACCACGAATGCGAGCGACACGGCGTGCTGCCGTTCGTCGAGGTAGGCGCTGAGCCCGGGGAACGGGAAGTACTCGGCCACCGTGAACGGCACCGGCGACGCGGGCAGCAGCGGGAAAGCCATCGCCCCGAGATCCTTCTCGATGTGGCGGAACAGCGCGTCGCGCAGCGTCTCGCCGAACATGACGCGCCCACTTACGAGGGTGCGGGTGATCGCGCCCTGGGCGTTGCCGCGCAGCAGCATGCCGACGCTGGTGACCACGCCCATCCCATCGACCCGCACGGGCACCGCCTCGACGTAGAGGATCGGGATCCGGCGGCGGAGGTCGGAGAGCTCCCGGTCCGTCAGCCAGGCGGAGTTGGGCTCCTCGGGCGTCGGGTCGGGCGTTCCCACGGAGCTCATGCTCCATTGTGACCCGGATCACGCTCTGTCGGTCATCATTGACGCATGGCGATCGTCCGCACCTCCGAGGTGTACATCATCGACGGCAAGGTCCCCGAGTTCATGGCCGAGCTGCACAACCTCGTCGCGACCTTCCCCGCGACCTATGACGGCCTGGAGCACCACGAGGTGCTCGTCGACCGGGCCGAGCCCCGCCGGCTGATCTACCGCAGCCGCTGGCGCGACGAGGCGGCGCTCGTCGCCTTCGCGGGTCCCGATTGGGAGACCGAGCCGGTGCGATTCCCCGGCGAGGAGGACCTGCTCGTCGATGGAATGCACCTGCGGCACTTCGCGGTCGACCCCGGCATCGAGCCGGTCTGATGCGCGCCGTCGTGCTGGCCGGCAGCGGCAGCCCCGACAATCTCGAGCTCGCGGAGCTCCCGGATCCCGTGGCCGGTCCGGGCGAGGTCCTGATCGCGGTCGAGGCGGCCAGCATCAATCCCGTCGACCGCGGAGCGGTGGCGACCGGCTACGGCGACAAGATGCCGGGGCATGCGCCATGGATCCTCGGCTGGGATCTCGCCGGAACCGTCCAGGCGGTGGGTGACGGTGTCGAGGCCGGGCTCACCGGACGCCGTGTCCTCGGG
Source organism: Pseudolysinimonas sp. (assembly GCA_039917005.1). GTDB lineage: Bacteria > Actinomycetota > Actinomycetes > Actinomycetales > Microbacteriaceae > JBDSKH01. The sequence continues at coordinate 11,145 of JBDSKH010000150.1, read as the reverse complement.
TTCTCCCAGTGGCTGAAGGGCGGCGCGGGAACGCAGGCGTCCCTCGTCGTGCTGCCGCGCGACAACGTCGCGGTGGTGACCGACGCCATCCCGTCCGCCGAGCTCACGACGTTCGGGCTCAACGGGCTCACCGCGCTGCAGGTTCTCGATGCGGCGGAACTGGATGAGGGGGCGACCATCCTCCTCCTCGGCGCGAGCGGCGGTGTGGGCGGTTTCGTCGCCCAGCTGGCAGCTCACCGCGGCATCACGGTGCTCCCCGCCGGCCGCGACACCCCTCCGTCGGATTTCGCCGGCATGGAGCTCGACGCCCTGATCAACGTGTCCCCTCCCGATCCCACCCGCTACCTCGTCGCCGTGCGCGACGGCGGTGTCGCGATGTCGGTGACGATCCCCGCCGAGGCCGAGCGCGGCATCCGGTCGAAGCGGGTCGGCGTGAACGTCGACCGCGCCGGACTCGAGACGGTCGCGCGCCTCGCCGACGAGGGCGTACTGACGACCCGGGTGGCCGAGACATTCCCTGCCGAACGCGCGACCGACGCGTACCGCGCCGAGGCGACCGACGGGCGGATCGTCCTCACGTTCTGACGTCCCTGTCGATCTGAGGCGTGCCCTGCGTCATCACGGTGACTCCCCGACCGGGGCCGTCGCCCGATGAAGGGACACACCATGACCGGCACCACCTATCCCGCCGATGCGGGACCCGACCTCTATCTGCTGACCGTGCTCGGAACGCCGACGACGGGATCCGGAGCCGCAACGCGCGAGCTGCACAACGCGACCGCGGGGGATCCCGGAGGTGTCGTGGCGGCGAAGTCGTTCGGAGATCTGAGTCACAACGTCTTCCTGCCCGGGGAGGACGACGACAAGCGCCTGCTCTTCGTCGACAACTGGAACAGCCCGCAAGGTCTCGGCACCTTCTTCGCCGACGAGCAGGTGCAGAAGGGGGCGGGCGCTCTCTGGGCCGATCGCGAGGCCGTGCTCTGGATGCCCGGCCCCGGCTTCGGCAGCTACCGGTTGCCGGTGCCGTCGGGACGCACGGTGGCCGCTATCGGCCTCATGCGGGCTCCGGTGGTCAGCACGAAGAAGGCGGCCGACGCCTTCCACGCCGACTCGACCGCGAAGATCAACGCCAGCCGCCAGTTCGGGCTGATCGCCCACGAGCTGTGGTTGCCGGCGCCGATGCCGGGTTCTGAGCCGGCGCTCGAGGTGCTCGGCGTCGACTACTGGCTCGACGTCGACCGGATGAACGAGTGGTACGCGTCGGCCGAGTACGCCGATCTCGGTCCGGTGTTCACGGGTGCGCCCGTCACCAGCACGTGGCTGTCGGCCGGTAGCGAATGGGTGGAGTGGTAGGCACCGACCCTGCGAGCATGGAGACATGACCGCGCCGCTGTTCCTCGACGAGACCGCCACCGTGTGGAGCGTCCCCGGGGAGCAGCGGCACGATCTCCCGCTCGTCATCGTCATGCACGGACGCGGCAGCGACGAGAACGATCTGGCCGCGCTGTTCGGCGAGCTGCCCGCCGGCTTCGTCTACGCCTCGGTTCGGGCTCCGTTCGACGAGGGTCCGGGATGGTCGTGGTTCGAAGCCGCGGACGGCAACGAGTCCGGCGACCCGGCCCCCGAGAACGCGGACCGCGCCGCCGACGCGGTGCTCGAATGGCTCGACGGGCTCGGCTGGGCTCCGCCCCTCGTCGGCACCCTGGGCTTCTCGCAGGGAGGCGCGATGTCGACGCACGTGCTGCGCCGCGATCCGGGCCGCGTGCGCTTCGCCGTGAACCTGGCCGGGTTCATCGCGCGCGGCGGTCAGCCCACCGATGACGCCCTCGCCGTGGCGAAGCCGCCGGTGTTCTGGGGCCGCGGCGCCGAGGACGCCCTGTTCAGCGCTCCCATCCTGACCCGCAGCGAGCCGTGGCTCGCATCGCACTCCACGCTCGAGTCTCACGTCTATCCCGGTCTCGGTCACTCGATCTCGCGCGAGGAGCTCGACGACGTCGTCGCGTTCCTGCGCGCTCGCGAGGGCCGGCGACAAGCGCTCTGACAGCCGCTGCCGCGAAGATGGAGGGATGGACGCGGCGCTCGATCGCTTCTCCCCGGCCACCCGCGAATGGTTCGCCGGGGCTTTCGACGCGCCCACCCCCGCGCAGGCAGGGGCATGGGACGCGATCGCGTCGGGCCGCCACGCGCTCGTGGTCGCCCCCACCGGATCCGGAAAGACCCTCTCGGCCTTCCTCTGGTCGCTCGACCGGCTCGCAACGACACCCCGCGCCGAGAACCCGCGTCACCGCACGCGCGTGCTCTACATCTCCCCGCTCAAGGCGCTCGGCGTCGACGTCGAGCGCAACCTGCGGTCGCCGCTCGTCGGCATCACGCAGACCGCGAAGCGGCTCGGTACCGAGGTGCCGGTCATCACGGTGGGCGTGCGCTCTGGAGACACGACGAGCAGCGACCGGCGGCTGCTGCAGCGCGAGCCCCCCGACATCCTGATCACCACGCCAGAGTCCCTCTACCTGATGCTGACCAGCGCCGCGCGAGAGACGCTCGCGGGCGTAGAGACGGTGATCGTGGACGAGATCCACGCGGTGGCCGCCACCAAGCGGGGCGCGCACCTGGCGGTGTCGCTCGAGCGACTGGATGCGATGCTCGAGACGCCCGCGCAGCGCATCGGCTTGTCGGCGACGGTACGTCCGATCGACGAGATCGCCCGGTTCCTCGGCGGCCGCAGTCCGGTCGAGGTGGTGCAGCCACCCGCCCAGAAGACCTTCGACCTGCGGGTCATCGTCCCGGTGGAGGACATGACCGAGCTCGGGGTCCGCTCGACCGAACCCGTCACACCCGGCTTCGGCGAGCCGGAGGAGACGGGCCTGCAGAGCGCGGGATCGATCTGGCCGCACGTCGACCGCGCGATCGTCGACGAGGTACTGCGCCACCGCTCGACCATCGTGTTCGCCAACTCGCGCCGGCTGGCCGAGCGGCTGACGGCGGCGATGAACGAGATCTACGTCGAGATGCAGACCGGCGTCGCGCCGGAGAAGTTCCCGGCGCAGATGATCGGGGGGTCGGGAGTGACCACCCAGCCGGCGGTGGCGACCGTCGTCGATGACGCACCGATCCTGGCTCGCGCCCACCACGGCTCGGTGTCGAAGGAGCAGCGAGCCGACATCGAGGACGACCTCAAGTCGGGCAGGCTGCGCTGTGTCGTCGCCACGTCATCCCTCGAGCTCGGCATCGACATGGGCGCCGTCGACCTGGTGATCCAGGTCGAGTCGCCGCCCTCCGTGGCGAGCGGGCTGCAGCGCGTGGGGCGTGCCGGACACCAGGTCGGCGAGATCTCCAAGGGCGTGCTGTTCCCGAAGCACCGCGCCGACCTGCTGCACACCACGGTGGCCAGCGAGCGGATGCGGACCGGGCTGATCGAGGAGATCTCCGTCCCGCAGAACCCGCTCGACATCCTGGCGCAGCAGACCGTCGCCGCGGTGGCGCTCGCCCAACCCAATGGACAGAGTCTCGAGGTGGAGGACTGGTGGGAGACCGTGCGCCGGTCAGCCCCGTTCGCCACCCTGCCGCGCTCGGCTTTCGAGGCGACCCTCGACCTGCTCTCCGGACGCTATCCCTCCGACGAGTTCGCCGAACTACGCCCGCGCATCGTGTGGGATCGCGTGGCCGGCACGATCGCCGGACGCCCCGGCGCGCAGCGACTGGCGGTCACGAGCGGCGGCACCATCCCCGACCGCGGCATGTTCGGCGTCTTCATCGTCGGCACTTCGGATGGCGCGCGCCGCGTGGGTGAGCTTGACGAGGAGATGGTCTACGAATCGCGCGTCGGCGACGTCTTCGCGCTGGGGGCGACGTCGTGGCGTATCGAGGAGATCACCTCCGACCGGGTGCTGGTGTCCCCCGCGTTCGGGCAGCCGGGCCGTGTGCCGTTCTGGAAGGGCGACGGCCTCGGCAGGCCCGCCGAGCTGGGCAAGGCGATCGGAGCGTTCGCGGGCGAACTCGCGGCAGAGAGGCCGATCGACGACCGGCTCGTGGCGGCCGGGCTCGACACCTGGGCCGTCGACAATCTCAAGCGCTTCGTCCTCGAGCAGAAGAAGGCCACCGGCACCGTCCCGACCGACGCCACGCTCGTGGTCGAGCGCTTCCGCGACGAGCTCGGCGATTGGCGGCTCGTCCTGCACTCGCCGTACGGCATCCCGGTCCACGCGCCCTGGGCGCTGGCGGTGTCGGCACGCATCCGCGAGCGGCTCGGGGTCGACGGCTCGGCGATGGCAGGCGACGACGGCATCGTGGTGCGGCTGCCCGAGACGGACGCCGATCCGCCGGGAGCCGAGCTGTTCCTCTTCGACCAGGAGGAGCTGGAGCAGCTCGTCACGCTCGAGGTCGGGGGCTCGGCGCTGTTCGCCGCGCGGTTCCGCGAATCGGCGGCGCGGGCTCTGCTCCTGCCGCGCTACAACCCCGGACGTCGCTCGCCGCTCTGGCAGCAGCGACAGCGCAGCGCGCAGCTCCTGGAGGTGGCGCGTAAGTACCCGAGCTTCCCGATCATCCTCGAGACGGTGCGCGAGGTGCTTCAGGATGTCTACGACCTCCCCGCTCTCGGCGCGCTGACCGCCGACATCGCCGCCCGCAAGGTGCGCCTGGTCGAGGTGGAGACGGAGTCGCCGTCACCGTTCGCCCGCTCGCTGCTTTTCGGCTACGTCGCGGCGTTCATGTACGAAGGGGACTCGCCCCTCGCCGAGCGCCGGGCTGCGGCGCTCTCCCTCGATCCGACCCTGCTGGCCGAGCTGCTCGGCCGCGCCGAGCTACGCGAACTGCTCGACCCCGCGGTGATCGCGCAGACCGAGCTCGAGTTGCAGCGCCTCGATCCCGATCGGCACGCGAAAGACGCCGAGGGCCTGATCGACCTGCTGCGTCTGCTGGGCCCGCTCTCGACGGAGGAGCTCGTGCAACGTAGCTGGTTGAGCGCCGCCCTGAGTAGCCCGCAGGGCGTGTCGAAGGGTAGCCCGCAGGGCGTGTCGAAACCAGACCGAGCGGCCCCAGATTTCGACACGCCGACTTCGTCGGCTACTCAATCAGCGGAATCGCTCCTCACCGAGTTCGCGCGGGCCAACCGCGTGCTGCGCGCGACGATCGCCGGCGAGCCGCGCTGGGCGGTCATGGAGGACGCGAGCCGCCTGCGTGACGCACTCGGGGTCCCTCTCCCGCACGGGGTACCGAACGCGTTCCTCGACCCGGTGACCGATCCGGTCGGCGACCTGGTCAGCCGGTACGTGCGCACCCATGGACCCTTCACCGCTCAGGATGCGGCCACGCGCCTCGGCCTCGGAATCGCGATCGTCACCGACGCCTTGCGCCGGCTGGCGAGCGACCGGCGCGTGGTCGAGGGGGAGTTCCGCCCGGGTGCGACGGGGTCGGAGTGGGTGGACTCCGAGGTGCTGCGGCGCCTGAGGTCGAGATCGCTCGCGGCCCTGCGCTCCGAGGTCGAGCCGGTGGCGCAGCCCACGCTCGGCAGGTTCCTGCCCGACTGGCAGCACGTCGGGCAACCCGGCACCTCCGCACCCGGCCTGCGCGGGATCGACGGCCTGGTGAGCGCTCTCGATCAACTGGCCGGCGTGGCCCTCCCGGCATCCACCTGGGAGAGCCTCGTTCTGCCCAGCCGCGTCCGTGACTACAGCCCCGCGATGCTCGACGAGTTGACGACGTCGGGCGAGGTGCTCTGGTCGGGCCGCGGCGAGCTGAGTGGAGGCGACGGCTGGCTCGCGCTGCATCTCGCCGACACCGCGTCGCTGACCCTCGCCGAGCCGGCACTCGCCGACCAGGGCGAACTGCACGGGCGCATCATCGACGCGCTGGCGGGGGGCGGGGCGTTCTTCTTCCGGCAGCTGGCGACCGCGCTCGCCGTGACCGCGCCCAGCGACGAGAAGCCCCTCGACGACAAGTCCTTGGCGCTCGCGCTGTGGGAACTCACCTGGGCCGGCCTCGTCACCAACGACACGCTGGCACCGCTGCGTTCGCGCCTCGGCGCCACGACCACCCGGCCGCGGGCGACACCGCAGAGCCGGGCACTTCGCGGACGAGGGCGGGCGTCAGCGGCCCGGTCGGTCGCGGCGAGTCTGGCCGCCACCGCGCCGCCGACGGTGGCCGGGCGCTGGAGCCTGCTCCCCGCGCCCGAAGCGAGCCCCACCGTCCGCGCGACGGCCCTCGCCGAGCAGCTGCTCGAGCGGCATGGCATCGTCACGCGTGGTGCCGTGATGTCCGAGGGCGTCGCCGGCGGGTTCCCGACCGCCTACAAGGTGCTGAGCGGGCTCGAAGAGACGGGGCGCACCCGCCGCGGATACTTCATCGAGGGGCTCGGCGCCGCACAGTTCGCGACACCCGCGACGGTCGACCGTCTGCGTGCATTCGCGGGCGAACGCGACACCGAGGCGGATGCCGCCGACCGACGCATCACCGCCCTCACCCTCGGTGCGACCGACCCCGCGAACCCGTACGGCGCCGCCCTCGGCTGGCCGGCCGATCCGGACGAGCGTCATGGCGGTCACCGTCCCGGTCGCAAGGCGGGCGCCCTCGTCGTCCTGATCGACGGCACGCTCGGCCTGTTCATCGAGCGCGGCGGCAAGACAGTGCTCGATTTCACCGCCGGGCAGGAGCAACGGGATGCCGCTGCCGCGTCGCTCGCGGCGACCATCCGGGCGACGGGTGGGCGGCTGCGCATCGAGAAGGTCGATGGCGTCTTCGCGATCGGCACCCCGCTCGGCGACGCCCTCACGGCATCCGGATTCGCCCCCACACCGCAGGGCCTGCGGCTGCGCGGGTAGGGCACCGTGCCGGAGGGCGACACCGTCTACAAGACCGCGATGCTGCAGAACGCCGCGCTCGCCGGCCTGACCCTGACCGGCTTCGACCTGCGCGTACCGAAATTCGCGACGGCCGACCTGACGGGCGAGACCGTGAACGAGGTCATCTCGCGCGGCAAGCACCTGCTGCACCGCATCGGGGAATTCACCCTGCACACGCACCTCAAGATGGAGGGCGCCTGGCGGACGTACGCGCCGGGCGAGAAGTGGCGGCGGCCGGCCTTCCAGGCGCGCGCGGTGCTGACGACGGCCGACGTGGTGAGCGTCGGTTTCGAACTCGGGATCACCGAGCTGCTGCGCCGTGACGAGGAGGACAGCGTCGTCGGTCACCTCGGCCCGGACCTGCTCGGGCCCGACTGGGATCCTGACGAGGCCGCGCGCAGGCTCGCCGCCGACCCCGCGGTGCCCGTGTTCATCGCAGCGCTCGATCAGCGCAATCTGGCCGGGATCGGCAACGTGTACGCGAACGAGCTGTGCTTCCTGCGCGGCGTGCTGCCGACGCGGCCTGTGGGCGAGATCGCCGACATCCCGGCGTTCGTCGACCTGGCCGAGCGGATGCTGCAGGCCAACAAGAATCGCTGGGTGCGTTCCACGACCGGCGATCTGCGACCCGGCACCACCAGCTGGGTCTATGGACGGCGTGGTCGCCCCTGCCGGCGCTGCGGAACCCGGCTGCTCGGCGGCGAGCTCGGCCGGGACATGCAGGAGCGCACCGTCACCTGGTGCCCGAGCTGCCAGCGCTGACTCCCGGGTTAGAGGGCGCGGAGGATGAGTGCGGAGCCTTGGCCGCCGCCGCCGCAGAGGGCGGCTGCGCCGACGGAACCCGGTCCGGCCTCCTGCAGTTGGCGGGCGAGGGTGCCGGTGAGGCGGGCTCCGGATGCGCCGATCGGGTGGCCGAGGGCGATGGCGCCGCCGTGGGGGTTGACGATGTCGAGGGAGATGCCGAGTTCCTTCGCCGATTGCACGGCGACGGAGGCGAAGGCTTCGTTGATCTCGACCGCGACCAGGTCGGATGCCTTCAGGCCCGCTTTGGCCAGTGCGGCGTTGATCGCGCTGGAGGGTTGGGAGTGCAGGGAGGTGTCGGGGCCGGCGACGAGGGCGTGGGCGAGGATTTCGGCGATCGGTGTCACCTTGCGGGCGGCCGCGGTTTCGGCGCTCATCAGCACGAGAGCCGCGGCGCCGTCGGTGAGCTGGGACGCGTTGCCGGCCGTGATGGTGCCGTTGTCCTTCGCGAACGCGGGCTTCAGTGCGGCGAGGGTCTCAACCGTGGTGTCCGGCCGCACACCGTCGTCCTCCGACACCGTCGTGGTGCCCTTGCGCGACACCACGTCGTAGGGGGCGATCTCGCCCTCGAAGAACGAACGCGACTTCGCGGCGTTCTGGTGCGACGCGGCTGCCACAGCATCCTGAGCCGCCCTGTCGATGCCCAGCGGGGTGTTGCCGCGCTCGGTCGAGGCACCCATCGAGATGTGCTCGAACGAATCCACCAACCCGTCATGGTCCAGCAGATCCACCAGCTCCATCGCCCCGTACTTCTTACCCGTCCTCGAACCCAGCAGCGCATGGGGTGCCAGGCTCATCGACTCCTGACCCACCGCCACCACGATGTCGGCATCGCCCTTGTCGATCAGATCCGCACCCGCCGCCACCGCCTCCATACCCGAAAGGCACACGATGTTGATCGTCATCGCCGGAACCGTCAACGGGATACCGGCCGCGACCGCCGCCTGACGCGCCGGATTCTGACCCGCACCACCCAGAATGACCTGCCCCGCGAACACCCGATCCACCTCATCCGGCGCAACACCGGCACGCGACAACGCCGCCGTGATCGCGTGAGCCCCCAGCTGCGACGACGACTCCGACGCCAACTGCCCGGTGAACTTCGTGAAAGGAGTGCGGGCATACCCGGCAACGACGACGGTCATGCCTCTACGGTACGTCGTCCCGCCTGACCCCGCTCGGGGTACCGGCTGGCGTCAGCGCGCGACCGCCCAGATGTGGACGGTCCAGCTGTGTCCCTCGATCAGGACACCGTCGGGCTCGGCGAGCTGCTCGATGGTCAGCATGGTGAACTCGGGTGTGGTCCGCACGTCGAGGGTCTGCCCCGCGCAACTCCCGTCCGAGGTCGAGCGCTGCGGCACAATCAGAACCGCCAGTCCCGCCGAGAACGTCGCCGGCAGGGTGTCGTCGAAGCGGCCCTCGCTCTTCACTACGCCATCCGCGCTGCATCGCGTGCCGGCGGGTTCGGCGTAGTCGTTGGTGAGCGGGAGTTCGCTGCCGCCCCAGCCGAGGCCGAGGTGCTGCACAAAAGTGCGAGAGGTCGAGAAGGCATCGACGCGATAGTGGATGGTGACGTCCAGACCGGGTGCGAACATGATGCCGGCCGGCCACCAGCCCGCGGAGCCGGTGCCCGGCGGACCGTAGACCGAGACGTTTCCGGCATCGTCGGTGAGTCGCAGTATGCCGACGTACTGGCCGCCGAGGCAGACCTGCGGCAGCCCGATGCGGATCACGCCGTCGTCGGTGCGGCCGCTGTCTTCCACCGGGACCGGGTGTTCGCCGCATGACATCGCCGGCTCCGTGGTCCCCGTGTACGTGGTGAACTCCCAGTCGACGGGGCGATCCACCCGGACATCGAGGCTCGCGAAGAGGTTGGAATGGAAGCCCGGCTCGCTGTACTCCCAATCCGCATTGCGGTCGAGTTGCGGGCCGATGGGCGTCAGGTTCTCGACGGGGCCCGCGGTGACCATGGAGATGGTCCATCCGGTGGCCCCGCCGTTCTGCAGTCCGGTGACCCAGTTCTCGGTGAGGTTCATCGTGCCGCCGATGGTGGCGACGGCGTAGTGGCTCGGGGCGGGCAGCGGGCATATGCCAACGCACGATCCGCCGCCCGCCGGAAGGACGTACGTCGTCTCCGACGTCTCGCCGCTCGACAGGGTGGCATCCACTCGCACGACGAGGTCTCCCGAGAAACCGCGGTCGCTCAGGCGGACCGAACCCGATGCCTCGGACGTATCGGCACCGCCCCCGGCGTTCGAGCTTGCATCGCACAGGGTGAACGGAGTGGGATCGGCGCTGCTCCAGGCGAAGTGCGAGCAGTCCGTGCCCTCGACCGTGGACACCCGGATGTCGAGGTCGACTGCGCGGTCGTCTCGCGGGGTGAACGAGGTGAAGTCGAGCTGCGGCAGGTTGCGGTCGGCCGAGCGCACTACCGCCGAAGACTCGAAGTCCGCTTGATCGCTCTCCCACGTCGGGGCGTCGCCGCCCGGGAACCAGCGCGCGCAGACCAGCAGGATCGCGCCCTCGGGGACTCGATAGGAGACGACGGACTTCTCGGTGTTCTCGGCCGGCACATTGAGCCGCAGGCGCTCTGAATCGCCGACGGCGACGTGGTCCACCGCGGTCAGCGGCGACAGGAATGTGGCGTCGGTCTCTGCCGTGCTGCACGAAGGCGCGGTGCCATCGGGCACCAGGTAGGAGTGAGTGGTGACCGTCTCGTCCGCAGCGTGGACGGCCGAGGCGAGGAGGAGGTTCTGGCCGACGGGCTGCAATTCGAGCTCGGGATGCCGCGGCGCGCCGTCGGAGTTGAACTGGAACGTGAAGTCCGGCGGCACCCGGCCGTGGGTATCCACCCCGCTCACAACGGCGGTGTACGGGGTGTCGAGGTCGAGTCCTGGCAGGCGGAGGCAGTGCTCGGCGATGTAGTAGCCGTGGTCGAGGTCATCGGCCTCGACCTCCCAGGCCGCGATCTGCGCGTCGCTGCTGGTCACCGGGCCGGCCGTCGACACGTCTCCAGGATCGTCGGTGGGCCAGTAGCGCACCGTCCAGGTGCCGGGGGACGTCGCACGGATGCGGAGGGTCGCCTCATCGGCCTCCTCCTGGGCGATGTCGCAGACCAGCGACGGGTCGATCGGACGCGTGGTCGAGACGTCGTGCAGCATCGCGTGCGTCTGAGGGAAGGCCTGCGCGTTCATCCACAGGGGTGGCAGGTGCCCGTCGATGAGCACGACGCCCGTCAGCCCGGGCGGGCAGCCATCCGCCGGTTCTCCGTCGCGCGGCGAACACGGGTCGTCGTCGCGGTCCCCAGCACCCAGGTGGATGAGGCCCAGTAGCAGATCAGGCGACAGGCCGACGAGGTCGATGAGCCGCAGCAGCTCGGTGTCACTTGCTGCCGGGTCGTCCTCGGGGACCGCGACCTCGCGCTCGCCGACGACCGGGCTCTCGCCGCTGCTGCCTTCGCCCGTGCCGGAGCCGTCTCCCGGGTCGTCATCCGCGCCAGGCGGAACAT
>JBDSKH010000149.1:0-12091 GCA_039917005.1 Pseudolysinimonas sp. | reverse complement strand
CCGATCACGGGATGGAACGCGTTGGCGACGTCACCGGCGGCGAACACATCCGGAGCACTCGTCGCCAGGTGCTCGTCGACCAGGATGCCGCCGCCCTCCTTGCCATCGGCGATCGTGATGCCCGCGGCCTCGGCCAGTGCGGTGTTCGGTGCCGCGCCGATCCCGACGACCACGACGTCGGCGGGGATGGTGCCGGCATCGGTCGTGACGCCGCTCACTCGGCCACCCTGCTGCTCGAACCCGAGCACGTTCGTCTCGAGGCGGAACGTCACGCCGTTCTGCTCGTGGAGCTCGCGGAACATCGTCCCCAACTCGTCGCCGAGCGGCCCGGCGAGCGGGATCTTCTCCGGTCCGACGACCGTCACCGTGTTGCCGTATCCGCGCGCGGCGGCGGCGAGCTCGAGCCCGATCCACCCCGAGCCGACGAAGACCACCTGGCGACCTCCCGCAGCGAGCTCGTCGCGCAGGCTCTCGCTGTCGTCGATGGTGCGCAGATAGTGGATGCCGGGGGCGCCCGCCCCGGGCACGTCCAGCCGGCGCGGCGAAGCCCCGGTCGCGATCAGCAGGCGCTCGAACGCGACCTCGCGCCCCCCGGAGAGCGTGACGACGTGATCCCCCAGCGACGTCACCTGCTCGCCGGTCGCCACGACGATGTCGTGCTCGGCGTACCAGGACCGGGGGTGCACGAAGACGCTGTCGCGGCCGTCCTTGCCGGTGAAGTACTCCTTCGACAGCGGCGGCCGGATGTACGGGTTGTGGGACTCGGACGCGAAGAGGTGGACGGCACCGTCGTAGCCGCGCTCGCGCAGCTCCTCGGCCGCGGTGGCGCCGGCGAGGCCCCCGCCGACGATCACGATTCCGGTGGTTGCCATGTCACCCTTTCTACAGGCCGAGGTCGGCGGGCGTGAGCGTGCCGCGGAAGATGCGAGTGGTGGCGCGGGTGGCCGGTGTGCCGATGTCGCGCATCGACATGCAGAGATGCTCTGCGTCGATCACGACGGCGACGCCGTGCGGGGAGAGCTCGCGCTCGATCCAGTCCGCGATGTCGGTGGTCAGCCGCTCCTGCATCTGGAGGTCGCGGGAGAAGTGCTCGACGACCCGGACGAGCGTCGACAGACCGACGACGCGTGACGCCGGCAGGAATCCGACGGTCGCCACACCGCGGAACGGCAGCAGGTGGTGCTCGCACAGCGAATGGAACGGGATCTCCCGCACGATAACGGGCCCGTCGTATCCGCCGGGGTCGAGGAAGGTGGTCGGCGGCAGCGGGGTGCGGGTCAGCAGGCTCGCGAGGCTGACCGCGACGCGATCGGGCGTGTCACGCAGACGGTCGCTGCCGGGGTCGAACCCGAGGGCGCCGAGCAGATCGGCGACGGCGAGTGAGGCACGTTCGCGGGCGGTCGTCGGGTCCACCCGGATCTCCTGCACGACCATCGCATCCCTCCTCGTGCCTCGACGGTATGCCGGTCGTGCTTCTTTTGTCAACTTTCGCGTTTTTAGAATATGCTTGCCCGCATGCGCGAGAGGGATGCCATCGAGGCGGTCGCCGCGATCCACGATCCGGTGCGTGCGGCGCTGTACGAATTCGTGCGCGCCACCGCTGCGCCCGTCACCCGTGATGCCGCTGCGGCAGCGCTGGCGCTCCCGCGCAGCACTGTCGCCTTCCACCTCGACCGGCTCGTCGCGTCCGGCGTCCTGACCGTCGAGTACCGCCGCCTCACGGGACGCACCGGTCCCGGCTCCGGCCGGCCGTCGAAGGTCTACTCGACGGCGGACGCCGAGCTGTCCGTCTCGATCCCACCGCGGCGCGACGACCTCATGGGCGGGCTGTTGGCATCGGCGATCGAGGTCGCGGCAGCCGACGGCTCCCCCGTCCTCGACGCGCTGCGGACGACGGCGGAGCGGGCGGGACGCGCCGCCGGCTCCGAGGCGGGTTCGCTCGGTGCCGTGCTCGACGAGACCGGATACGAGCCGCACGCATCGGAGGCGGCCGCTGCGGCGGACGAGCCGGGCGTCGTGCTCTCCAACTGCCCGTTCCATCACCTCGTCGACCGGCACGCGGGCGTGGTCTGCGCTGCGAACCATGCGTTCCTGTGCGGGGCCGCCGCGGCATCCGGAACCGATCCGGAGCGCGTGCTCCTCGATCCCGCTCCGGGACGCTGCTGCGTGCGGATCGCGGCCGCCGAGCGTGCGACTGCCTGAGCCGACCGGTCCGCCCGACACCCAGGAAGCATCCAGCAAACGCGCAGACACTAGTGGCATGAGCGATGGCCCCAAGATCCTGATCGTCGATGACGAGCCCAACATCCGAGACCTGCTCACCACGAGCCTGCGCTTCGCCGGCTTCGCGGTCCGCGCCGTGGGCAACGGCGCGCAGGCGATCTCCGCGGTTCTCGAGGAGGAACCCGACCTGATCATCCTCGACGTCATGCTGCCCGACATGAACGGGTTCGGCGTCACCAAGCGCCTGCGCGCGTCGGGCTACACCGCCCCGATCCTCTTCCTCACGGCGAAGGACGACACCGAGGACAAGATCACCGGGCTCACGGTCGGCGGCGACGACTACGTCACCAAGCCGTTCAGCCTCGACGAGATCGTCGCCCGCATCAAGGCCATCCTGCGGCGCACCATGCAGGACGAAGAGGACGCCGTCATCCGGGCCGGTGAGCTCACGATGGATCAGGACACGCACGAGGTCACGGTCGGTGAGGAGTCGGTCGAGCTGTCGCCCACCGAGTTCAAGCTGTTGCGGTACCTGATGCTCAACCCGAACCGCGTGCTGTCGAAGGCGCAGATCCTCGATCACGTCTGGGAGTACGACTTCAACGGCGACGCCGGGATCGTGGAGAGCTACATCTCCTACCTGCGACGTAAACTCGACCAGCACTCGAACGAGCCGATGATCCAGACCAAGCGCGGATTCGGGTACATGCTCAAGGCCGCCAAGGTCTGAGCACCCGGTGGTTGAGTCGCGGCGCAGCCGCGTGTCGAAACCACCCCGACCCTGACGGAGGCCTGCGATGTCGATGCACGCCTCCTTCGACCGGTGGTGGAACGGGATCTCGCTGCGCGCCAAGATCACCGGCGTCACGGTTCTGCTGCTCACCTTCGGCCTCACGGTGGCGGGAGCCGGCACCATGACGGTGCTGCGCAACTACCTGCTCGAGCAGACCGACCAGCAGATCGCCGCCGCCTACGAGAAGCTGCCGCCGACGATCGACCTCGAGACCATCGAGGAGTACGGCGACGGCCAGCGGCTCAACCCGTACTACCTCGCCGCGATCGGCGCCAACGGGCGCATCATCGTCGACAACCTGAGCGACGAGCAAGAGGCGCTGCTGCCCGATACGTCGGCGCTCACGACCGACTATGTGATGCAGAACCAGCACAGGCCGATCACGCTCTACAACGCCTCGCACAGCGCGCAGTGGCGCATCATCCCCTATGCCGCTGAGGTCGAGGGCAGCGCGATTCCGGCGACGCTGCTCGTCGGGCTGAACATGAACGACACCAACGGGATCATCGCCCGGTACACGGTGATCTTCCTCGGGTTCGCGGTCGCGGTGGTCGTGTTCGGCGCGGCGACGACGCAGCTGCTGGTCACATCCACGTTCTCGCCGTTGCGCGACGTCGAGCGGACCGCCGCCCGGTTCGCGGCCGGCGACTACAGCCAGCGACTCGGCGGGGCGACGCCCAACACCGAGGTCGGCAGGCTCAACAGGTCGCTCAACACCATGCTCGCGCGCATCGACCGGGCGTTCGCCGACCGCGAGAGAACCGTCGATCAGATGCGCCGCTTCGTCGGCGATGCCTCGCACGAATTGCGAACGCCGCTGGTGTCGCTGCGCGGGTACGCGGAGCTGTACCGGATGGGGGCGATCCAGGAGCCGGACGATGTCGCGCAGGCGATGGATCGCATCGAGCGCGAGGCGATCCGCATGGGCGGGCTCGTCGAGGACCTGCTCGAGCTCGCCCGCCTCGACGAGGCCAAGCCGCTCGAGCTCGCACCCATCGACCTGCTGCCGATCGCGCAGGACGCCGCTCTCGACGCATCGGTGTCGGCGCCCGCGCGGCGCATCACCGTCATCGTGCCAGAGCCGGCGACCGTGTCGGAGGTCGAGGCGCCCGTCGAGGATCCGAGCGAGCCTGCCGTGGTCGGCGCCGAGACGATCGTGTCGGGCGCGCCTGCCTCGACCAACGCCTGGGCCAGCACGCTGGCGTTCGCCGGCGCGACGATCGCCCGCCTGCGCCGCCGCCGCCCTGCTCGCGAGTCGTCGTCGGCACTTCCGCTTCCCGAGGTCGTGCCGCTGCCCGAGGTGGGCCCGGTCGTTCTCGCCGAGGAGAACAAGGTGCGGCAGGTGGTCACGAACCTCGTGGGCAACGCCATGCGATTCACGCCCGACGACAGTCCGATCGAGTTCGCCGTCGAGGTCGATCGCGAGGGCGGGTTCGGGCAGATCTCGATCATCGACCACGGCGAGGGCGTGCCCCCGCAGCTGCGCGAGAAGATCTTCCAGCGCTTCTGGCGTGCCGACACCTCGCGCACCCGTGACACGGGCGGCTCGGGGCTGGGGCTCGCGATCGTGGCCGGCATCGTCGCGAACCACGAGGGTCACGTCGAGGTGCTGGAGACGCCGGGGGGCGGGGCGACCTTCCGGGTCAGCCTTCCTCTCCTCCTCCCCTCGGAGTCCGCGGGCTCATCCACAGACGAGCCGGCCGTGCCGCTCAAGAAGGGCCTGCGTTCCTAACCTCGTCGCATGACGCGATATCAGGTAGACAGTGACGCCGTCGCCGCGGCGACCGGCACCGTACGTTCGGCCATGGGCCGCATCCAGGGCGAGGTGGCCGGGTTGCATGGGCAGCTCGTCGCCCTGCAGAGCACGTGGACGGGGCCGGCCTCCGCCGGCTTCCAGACGGTGGTCAACGACTGGAAGCTCACGCAGCAGCGAGTCGAAGAGAGCCTCGGGATGCTGGGGTCGGCACTCGACCGCGCCGGCCAGCAGTACGCCGACGTCGAGGCCCAGAACGCGCGCTTGTTCCTGCGCTAGGTCTAACGCTCGCGCGACTTGGCCGCGGTGAGGGCGAAGGCCACGGCGACGACGACGCGCAGCGCGACGTTGCCCCAGAGCAGCGGGTCGGCGCCCTGCGTATGCCGGCGGCCACAGTGACGATGCCATGGGCGATGAAGAGGATGCGGATCGGCAACGACATGCGCCGATCCTGCCAGATCGGTCGAGTCGTAGGCTGGGGCACATGGCAGAAGAAGTCACCCCGGTCCCGTCGTCTGTTTCGTGGGACCCCATCGCGCCGAACGCCGTGCTTCTCGCCGACGACTTCGCGCGCGCCGTGCTCGCGCTCGACCCGCACCCCGACGACACCGACTCCCGCGCGGTCGTGTACATCTGGGAGGGTGTCCGGCACGCATCCATGGGAAGCCCGAACGACGAGGCGCGCAGCGGCCACCGGCTGTACGACAAGGGACTCGCTGATCTGCTCGGACTCGGTCTCGTCCAGGACAGCGAGCTCATCGCGAGCCTCGAACGCGACAACCGGGTGCACCCCTTCCACGAGCCCGAGTGGTACGCGAGCATGTCGCACCACATCCTGGCGCTGAAGGAGTCGACGGTCGAGATCGTCGCCTCGACCGTGAGGGTGGTCCGGGTGAGCGGATCCACCGTGCATGCGGCCGTCGCCGCAGCAGAGCCCGACACCGCCGTCCCGCCTCGTGGGATCGACGACTGACGACGTTCCGATACGACGAAGCGGGCGGCCCCTCCGAGGAGAGACCGCCCGCTTTCGTCTGTCGGAGCCGGGACTAGAAGTCCATGCCACCGGTCGGGTCGCCCGCCGGAGCATTGTTCTTCTCCGGCTTGTCGGCCACGACGGCCTCCGTGGTGAGGAACAGGGCGGCGATCGACGCAGCGTTGAGCAGGGCCGACTTGGTCACCTTCACCGGGTCGTTGATGCCCGCGGCGAGCATGTCGACGTACTCGCCGGTCGCGGCGTTGAGGCCCTGACCGACGGGGAGGTGACGCACCTTGTCGACGACCACGCCGGGCTCGAGACCCGAGTTCAGCGCGATCTGCTTGAGCGGAGCGTCGATCGCGACCTTCACGATGTTCGCACCGGTCGCCTCGTCACCCGTGAGGGCCTTGACGCCCTTGCTCTCGAACGCGGTCTTGCCGGCCTGGATGAGAGCGACGCCACCTCCGGCGACGATGCCCTCCTCGACGGCGGCCTTCGCGTTGCGAACGGCGTCCTCGATGCGGTGCTTGCGCTCCTTGAGCTCGACCTCGGTCGCGGCTCCGGCCTTGATGACGGCCACGCCACCGGCGAGCTTCGCCAGGCGCTCCTGCAGCTTCTCGCGGTCGTAGTCGCTGTCGGTGTTCTCGATCTCGGCACGGATCTGCTTCACGCGACCCGCGATGGCGTCGGCCTCGCCGGCACCCTCGATGATCGTGGTCTCGTCCTTGGTGACGATGACCTTGCGGGCCTGGCCGAGCAGGTCGAGGGTCGCGTTCTCGAGCTTGAGACCGACCTCTTCGCTGATGACCTGACCACCCGAGAGGATCGCGATGTCCTGCAGCTGCGCCTTGCGACGATCACCGAAGCCGGGAGCCTTGACGGCGACCGACTTGAAGATGCCGCGGATCTTGTTCACGACCAGCGTGGCCAGGGCCTCGCCGTCGACGTCCTCGGCGATGATGAGCAGCTGCTTGCCCGCCTGGATCACCTTGTCGACGATCGGCAGCAGGTCCTTGATGTTCGAGACCTTGCCGTTGACGATCAGGATGTACGGGTCTTCGAAGATCGCCTCCTGGCGCTCCGGGTCGGTCACGAAGTACTGCGACAGGTAACCCTTGTCGAAGCGCATGCCCTCGGTCAGCTCGAGGGTGGTGCCGAAGGTGTTCGACTCCTCGACGGTGACGACGCCCTCCTTGCCCACCTTGTCGATGGCCTCGGCGATCAGCGCGCCGATCTCGGGGTCGGCGGCGGAGATGGATGCGGTGGCCGCGATCTCTTCCTTCGTCTCGACCTCCTTGGCGTTCTTCACGAGCTCGTCGACGACGGCCGCGACGGCCTTCTCGATGCCGCGCTTGAGGCTGATCGGGTCGGCGCCGGCCGCGACGTTGCGCAGGCCCTCGCGCACGAGCGCCTGGGCGAGGACGACCGAGGTGGTCGTTCCGTCACCGGCGACGTCATCGGTCTTCTTGGCGACCTCCTTGACGAGCTCCGCGCCGATCTTCTCGTACGGGTCGTCGAGCTCGATCTCCTTGGCGATCGAGACGCCGTCGTTCGTGATCGTGGGGGCTCCCCACTTCTTCTCGAGCACGACGTTGCGACCGCGGGGGCCGAGGGTGACCTTGACGGCGTCAGCCAGGATGTTCAGGCCGCGCTCGAGGCCACGGCGGGCCTCTTCGTCGAAAGCAATGATCTTTGCCATGGGTTGGTGTCGTCCCTCCCGGACGTAATCCGATGCAAGCGTCCGAATGCGGACCTCGCCGGTCGCGGGACGCCAGTACCAATGGGAATGGCGGCCGACACGACCTGGCACTCACAACGCGTGAGTGCCAATGGATATTCTGGCACTCGCCCACAGGGAGTGCAAGCCGACGGCCGACGGCTAGGGAGCCGTGAACTGCGCGTCGCCCGACTGCGGCACCAACTCGATCCAGCTGTTCCCGGGCGCCAGGCGCACCACCGTGCCGGTGTCGTCGATCAGCCGGATGGAATCGGTGCGCGAGGCCTTCGACCAGGTGGCGTGCACGGTCGCGCCCGCCGACGACACCCATGCCTCTCCCGTCCCGATCAGCAGCGTCTTGGGAACTCCTCCGTCGTTGCCGATCGGCACCCGCAATACGATCACGTTCGCCGCACTGAGCTGGCCGCCCACGGTATCCAGATCGGCGACGCCGGCCTGGAAGCGCACGAACCTGCCGGTGGCCGGATCCGAGTTCCACGAGGGCGTCGACGGCGCTCCGAATCGCAGGGCGATCGTCGCGGTCGGCGCACCCTCACGCGCGGCCGTCGACGACACGGCATCCGGGGCGAACGCGAACTGCTGACCCGGCGGCACGAGGTCCGCGTGCAGCGCGATCAACTCGGGCGCCCGCACCAGCACGTTATGCGGGGCCTCCTTGTCGTTCGTCCGGTACATCACGGCCTCGGTGTCGGCCTGCCCGTGGATCGCGTTGTAGACGCCGGTGTCCTTCATGGCCTGGACGAATCGCAGCTGCCCACCCGAGTAGGCGACGATCCCGCCGAGCGGCGAGATGATGTCCGGATCCATCGGCCGGATCGAGCGGATCGGCCCGATCTCGCCGGGCACGTCCGATTGCCAGACCCCGACGTACCGGGTCAGCCCGCCCTCGACGAGCTCCTCGAAGACGAGGTCGGAGTGCTCGAGGCCCACCTGGGGACGCGCGTCGACGTGGTTGTCGATCTTCGCGGCGAGGGACGGGCCGAGCACCGTGCCGCCTTGGACGGCTATCCCCGTCAGCGGCGCGAGGACCGTGGGCGGCGGCGCGACGTAGGTCGACGTGTACTCCGGGGTCGGAACGGGCATCGGCACGTCGACGCATCCGGCGAGCGCCAGTGCGGCGAGCGCGAAGGCCGCGGGTGCCGCCGTGCGTCGCGTGACCGCACGCTTGCCCGCTCCCCGCATGGCGTCATGCTAAATCGGCGATGGCGGGCGTCGGGCCAGGCGCACCGGGGATCAGCCGCCGGCACCCGCGAGCGTTGCATAGTCCTCGCCGGTGACGATGGTGACGGGCGCACCCAGGAAGGCGTCAGAGAGCTGGATGGTTCCCACGCCGAGCAGCTGGGCGAGACCCAGCGCGATGCCCTCGAACTCGGTCGACCGGTAGTAGATGACTGTCGTGGGCTCGTCGCGTGCCGAAGCGTTGGCGCGTGCGGGGTTCGGCCAGCCCGCGGCCGCGATCGCATCCGCAGCCGTGTTCTGCAGGCCCTCGGCGCTGCTGCCGTTGAGCACCGAGATGGTAAGGCCGAGTGCGGGATCGACCGTCGTCGGATCGGTGACGGGCGGCACGCTCGACGCACTCGGCGATGCCGACACACCGGGATCTTCGCCGTTGCCGCCACCCAGGTCGGGAAGCGTGAACTGGAACGTCGGATCGAACCGCGACAGCCCGTACAGGCCGGCAACCACGAGCACGCCGGTCGCCAGCGCGGCCCAGGCGAAGGCGATGGCTCCGCGGCCCCTGGGGGGCGGTGCACGGTGAGCGCCGACGCGCTTCAGTTCGGTGGGGACCTCGTCGAACTGGTCCTGAGGGAAGTTGGCCATTACTCGGTGGGGTCCTGGTCGATCGTGTCGGTGCGGAAGGTTCGGGCCGCGCGGGCCCGTGCACGGGCATCACGCAGGCGCTGCAATCGGCGAACCAGCAAGGGATCAGAACGCAGGGCCACCGGCGAATCGATCAGCGCGTACAACATCTGATAGTACCGGGCTGCGGGAATGCTGAACTCCGCTCGGATGGCCGCGTCCTTGGCTCCCACACGCGACGCCCAGACCCGTTCGAAGTCGAGCACGCGCGATTCGAGCTCCCCGAGCTCGGTCACCGGTTGCTGCGCGCTTCCTGTCTCCATCGCGGCGATCCTAGGACGCCGCGGAACCCCCATCCGGTTGCCCCACCGGCGTCAGCCAAGACAGCAGATCGCCGTGCGCCGAGGCATAGGCGAGCGGCTCCCCGTCCAGCGCGAGGACGAAGGGGGTCGGCTCCGGCGCGGTCAACGTCGCGAGGCGTGCCGCGGCGCCGGGCAGGGCGCCGACGGGCTCCATGGTGACCAGGCGGGCGCCGAGGCCGGCGGCGGCGGCCGGCATCGCGACGCGATCGGCGGGCGGCAGGTAGACGAGGGTTCCGAGCGCGATGATCACGAGGGTGGCGCCGGATGGGGCGGCGGCCGCCGACGCAGCGAGGCCCGCGAGCGCATCGCCGGCGATCACCTCGGGCGGATCGGCAGCCAGGGTCTCGCATGCCGCGCGCAGGCGGGCCAGGCGCTCCGGGCGATCGGGCGGCAGCAGGGCCTCGAGCCAGGCGCGATCGCCCTCGTCGGCGATCGACAGCGGCGCCAGGTCGATGCCCCGCCGCCAGACCACTTCGGGCAGACGCGTGGGAGCGGTGCCCGCTCCGTTCGTGCGGCAGGCGAGCACGGGTTCCCCCTCACCGAGCACCGCCTCGTCGTCGAACCGGTAGGAGAAGGAATCGACTCCGAGGCACAGGCCGGCCGAGGCTCCGACCTCCAACAGCGCGAGGGGGCCGGGGATGCGGTCGAGAGCGGCAAGGAGAGGGGCGCATCGGCCCACCTCGTTCGTCTGCGTCCGCCGGGTGCGAGCAGCGGCCTCCACGCGTGGCCACTCCTCGACCAGCCAGGAGCGGAACTCGGGCCAGCCTGCGGCGGGCGCGCCCAGCCAGTTCGCTACCGAGAACACGAGCGACGGCTGCCGGTGCTCGCGGGGCAGCCTGTCGATCAGCTCGACGACGGCATCGTCCGCGGCGACGCCGAGCGCCCATTCCACCTGCAGCTCGGATGTGGCCGCCAGCTCGTCTGCCGCACGCCGGTACCAGTCGGACGTGCCGGACGGATCGGAGGCCACCCCGACATCCTGCCAGCCGGCCTCGAACCCCTCCAGCGATTCGCGGGATCGGGAACCAAACACGCCCGACTCGGGTTGAATGTCCTGGAAGCCTTCCTTCCGCGAACACAGGGAGTGACCAGATGAGCAAGCCCCAGACCCCCGACGCCCAGACCCCCGACGCTCAAACCCCCGACGAGACCAGCGACAAGACCTACGCGGTCACGAAGACCGACGCCGAGTGGCGTGCCGAGCTCGACCCCGAGGCGTACAAGGTGCTGCGCGAAGCCGCGACCGAGCGGGCCTGGACGGGTGAGCTGCTCGACGAGAGCCGTTCTGGGCTCTACACCTGTGCGGCCTGCAACGCCGAACTGTTCAAGAGCGGCACCAAGTTCGATTCCGGATGCGGCTGGCCGAGCTTCTACGACTCGGTGAATCCGGATGCCGTGGAGCTGATCGAAGACCGCTCGCTCGGCGTCGTCCGCACCGAGGTGCGCTGCGCCAACTGCGGGTCGCACCTCGGCCACGTCTTCGACGACGGATTCGGAACGCCAACCGGCCTGCGCTACTGCATGAACTCGCTGTCGCTCGGCTTCAGCGAGCAGCCGGAGAAGTGACCGAGGGGGCCGTCGCCCACGCGATGCGCCGGCGGCGGTCGCACTCCTCGGTGACGGATGCCGCGCCGACGAAGCGCGAGTTGCTGCCGCTCATCGAGGCGGCGGCCTCGGTCGCCGATCACGCGTCGCTGCGGCCGTGGCGGCTGATCGCGCTGCGCGGTGACGCGCGGGCCCGGCTCGGGGAGGCACTCGCCCGGGCGGCGGGCCTGGAGGGCTCCGCCGCCGAGAAATTGGCGGCCAAGCCGTTGCGTGCGCCGCTGCTGCTCGCGGTCGTCGTGTCACCGAAGCCGAGTCACAAGGTTCCGCTCTGGGAGCAGGAGGCGGTCGCATCCGGAGTCGCCCACGCGCTGAGCCTCGTGCTCGACGAGGCGGGATGGGGCGTCATGTGGCGCACCGGCCTGCACGCCCGCTCGGGCGCGGTGCACCAAATGCACCAGCTGGCGCCCGACGAGATGCTGCTGGGCTGGCTCTATGTCGGCGGCAAGCCGGCGAAGTCGAAGAGCGGGCGGCGCAAGACCGTCAGCGCGAAGGACTATCTGACGACGCTGTAGCCCCCGGCCCCGCTCGACGTTGCGGGGCGCGGATCGCCGCTACCGCCACCGCCACGAGCGTGAGCGCCGCACCGATCAGCGTCGAGACGCCGATCACGTGACCGGAGACGGGCAACACGAGGTCGAGTACGGCCGCGGCCACCACCTGGCCCGACAGGATGGCGAGACCCAGCAGCAGTACGCCCGTGGTGCGCACGATGACCGCTTGCATCGCGATGAAGACACACCCGACGACTCCGCCGAGGTAGAGCAACGGGTTGGGCGGGAACGCGTCGGGCCACGGCGTGACGATCAGGTGGATGCCGAGGGCGACGGTCAGCAGAACCGTG
>JBDSKH010000148.1:0-5698 GCA_039917005.1 Pseudolysinimonas sp. | reverse complement strand
CGCGAGCAGCACCACATCGCCCGGCTGGGCGACGGATGCTGCGGCGCGCACGGCCGCGGGCATCACCTGCCCAGTCTCCGCTTCGTCGACCTCGATCAGCAGGACGCCGGGCGCGTGTCGCTCGAACGCGGATCGGAGGGCAGAACGGTCGATTCCGACCAGGACCGCCGCCCGCAGGCGCCCGGCGTGACGCTCCACGAGCGGATCGGGGTCGACGCCCTTGAGCAGCCCTCCCGCGATCCAGACCACCGACTCGAAGGCCGAGAGCGCGGCGTGCGCGGCGTGCGCGTTGGTGGCTTTCGAATCGTCGACCCAGGTGACGCCGCCCGCCTCCGCGACGAGCTCGGTCCGGTGCGCGTCCACCCGGAACCCGAGGATCGCCTCTCGGATCGCCGCGGGTGCGACACCGGCCGCCCGGGCGAGGGCTGCGGCGGCCAGCACGTTAGCGATCGAGTGCGGGGCCGCAAGACCCGCTTCGCGTAGATCGTCGAGAGTGGCGAGCTCCAGAGCCGCGTGATGACGGTCGTCGAGGAAGGCCCGGTCGACCAGGATGCTGTCCACGATCCCGACATCGCTCGGTCCCGGGATGGTGGGGCCGAATCCGATCGCGCGGGCGCCATCCTGCACATCCGCGTCCTCGACCATCGCGCGGGTGGCCGCGTCGGCGAGGTTGTACACGCAGGCGACACGCACGTTCTCGTAGACCTTGGCCTTCGCATCACGATAGGCACCCGGAGACCCGTGCCAGTCGTAGTGATCCTCGGCGAGATTGAGGCAGACGCCCGCGAGAGGCCCGATCTGCGCGGGCGTGCCCACAGCAACCGGATCGCGGTGCATCCAGTGCAGCTGGTAGCTCGAGAGCTCGATCGCGAGCACGTCGAAACCGCTCGGATCCCGGATCGCGTCGAGCACCGGCACGCCGATGTTGCCGGCCGGCGCGGCCCGCAGCCCGCCCGCGACCAGCATCGTGGCGGTCAGCTGCGTCGTCGTGGTCTTGCCGTTCGTCCCCGTGACGCAGATCCAGTCGGCCGGAGAACCGTCGGCACGAGGCACCTTGTCACGGAGGCGCCAGGCCAGCTCGATATCGCCCCAGACCGGGATGCCGCGCTCGGCCGCCCAGAGCAGCAGCGGGTGATCCGGGTGGTAGCCGGGCGATACCACCACGAGTTCTGCCTCGTGAGCGAGCAGCTCGGCCGGAGCGCCGTCCTCCCCCGAGCTCTGGACGAAGGCCGCCCCGATCACGCGCAGCAGCTCGAGGTGCTCGTCGCTCGCCTTCCCGGCGACGACCAGCACCTGGGCGCCCAGCTCGACCAGAGTGTCGGCGGCCGCGAACCCCGTCACGCCGAGGCCGAGCACGGCGACCCGGAGGCCGCGCCAGTCGGCGTTCCAGCTGGTCAGCGCGGCGAGATCGCGCGGCGGGCGATCGGCCACGGCTAGCGGCTGACCCACTCGAGATAGAACAGGCCGACGCCGGCGGCGACGAAGAGGGCGGCGATCAGCCAGAACCTCACCACGACCGTCACCTCCGCCCAGCCCTTGAGCTCGAAGTGGTGATGCAGCGGACTCATCAGGAAGATTCGTCTGCCGCCGGAGAGCTTGTAGTACACCCGCTGCAGGATCACGGAGCCGGTGACGATGAGGAACAGGCCGCCGATCAGCACCAGCAGCAGCTCGGTGCGGCTGAGGATCGCCAGCGCCGCGAGTGCGCCGCCGAGCCCGAGAGATCCGGTGTCGCCCATGAATATCTGCGCCGGCGAGGTGTTCCACCAGAGGAAGCCGATCAGGGCGCCGGTGATCGCCGCGGCGATCACCGCGAGGTCGAGCGGATCACGCACGTCGTAGCACTTGTAGGCGACGTCGGGGTCGGGAGTCGGGTTTTCGCAGAACTGGTTCGCCTGCCAGAAGCCGATGAAGATGTAGGCCGAGATCGCGAAGATCGCCGCGCCGCTGGCGAGTCCGTCGAGGCCGTCGGCCACGTTGACGCCGTTCGAAGCGCTGACCGCGATGAGGTTCACCCACACGATGAAGAGGCCGATGCCGATGACGGGACCGAGGATGAACAGGTCGAGCCACGGCACGTCTCGCACGATCGAGACGAACTCCGACCCCGGCGTCAGGCCGTTCTCGTCGAGGAACTCGGGATGGATGGCGAGCACCGCGAAGAGCGACCCGACGATCACCTGGCCCGCGATCTTGGACCAGCCGCCGAGCCCCAGGCTGCGCTGCTTGCGGGTCTTCAGGAAGTCGTCCAGGAAGCCGATCAGGCCCATTCCGGACATCATGCCGATCACCAGCACGGCGACCATCGTCCAGGGGATGCCCGACACGAGGTGTCCCACGAGGTAGCCGAGGATCGCGCCGACGATGAAGACGATGCCGCCCATGGTCGGCGTGCCGCGCTTCGTGTGGTGGGTCTGCGGGCCGTCGTCGCGGATGAACTGGCCCCAGTTGAGGCGGTTGAAGAGCCTGATGAACAGGGGCGTCAGGAACAGCGTGAAGGCGAGCGAGAAGCCGGCAGCGACGAGAAGGGCGATCACGTCGCCGCGTCCCCATCGCTCAGTCCGCCGAGACGATCGCCGAGGAATCGCAAGCCGGCCGACTTCGACGACTTCACGAGCACGACATCCCCGGGACGGAGTTCCTCACGGAGAAGATCGTATGCCGCGTCGACATCGGGAACGAGCACCGACTCCCCGTCCCAGGAACCTTCGAGGCCCGCGGCGAGGTGGATGTGGCGGGCCCGCTCCCCCACGACGACGAGCTTGCCTATGTTGAGCCGCACCGCGAGACGCCCGAGCCGGTCGTGCTCCTCCTGCGCGAACTCGCCGAGTTCCGCCATCTCTCCGAGCACCGCGACCGAGCGCTGGCCGGGGGTGATGATCTGGGCGAGTGTCTTCATGGCGGCGGCCGTGGAATCCGGGCTGGCGTTGTAGGCGTCGTTGATGACGATGACGCCGTCGCCGCGGTCGAGCAGCTCCATGCGCCAGCGCTCGGCGCGGGGCACCGCCTCGATGGCCGGGATGGCGCGTTCGGGAGGGATGCCGAGCTCGCGAGCCGCCGCGAGGGCCGCCAGGGCGTTCGACACGTGGTGCTCGCCGAGGATGCGGAGCCGGACGGGATGCCGCGACCCGTCGGCCACGAGAGTGAAAGCCGTGCCCGCCGCCGTCGCGACGATGTCCTCGGCGCGCAGGTCGGCATCCGGGGCCTGCCCGAACCACACCACCCGCGCCGAAGTCTGAGCGGCCATCGCGGCGACGCGCGTGTCGTCCCGGTTCAGCACGGCGACGGATGTCGGCGGCAGATCGCGCACCAGCTCGGACTTCGCCCGCTGGATCGCCTCGACCCCGCCGAATTCACCGGCGTGCGCGAGCCCTACCTTGAGGACGACGGCGATATCGGGCGTCGCGATCGCCACGAGCCGGGCGATCTCGCCCTCGTGGCTCGCACCCATCTCCACGACCAGGTACTCGGTGGACTCATCGACGCGCAGCATCGAGATGGGCGCGCCCACGTGGTTGTTGAAGGATCCCGGCGGTGCGACGGTGGGCCCCTCGCCGTCGAACACGGCCCGCAGGAGGTTCTTGGTCGTCGTCTTGCCGTTGGAACCCGTGATCGCGACTATGCGCAGCGTTCCAGAGGAGCGGACGCGCTCGACGACGAGTCTGGCCATGGCCGCCAGCGCCGCGACGCCGTCGGGAACGATGAGTTGCGGCACGTCGACGGACACATCGCGCTCGCCGACGATGAGCGCGGCACCCGCCTCGACGGCGGCCGGAGCGAACAGGTGGCCGTCGGTCTCCTCACCAGGCAACGCGAAGAACACCGAGCCGGCGCCGACCAGCCGTGAGTCGGTCTCGACGGACCCGGATACCACGGCGGCATCGGTCACGCCGACGGGCAGGTCCAGGGTGCCGCCGAGCGCCTGCGCGAGCTCGGCCAGAGTGAGGGCGATCACGCCCAGCCCGCATCACGGAGCGCCGCACGCGCCAGTTCGCGCGCAGAATACGGCGTGCGGACGCCGCGGATGTCGCGATAGTCCTGATGTCCGGGTCCGGCCCACAGGATCGAGTCCCCTTCGCGGGCGAGCGAAACCGCCTTCTTGATGGCCTCTTCTGGAGGGCTCACCTCGTGGATCTCCTCGGGCTGGTCCGCCGCGAGAGCCGCGCCTTCGAGAAGGGTCGCGCGGATCGACGCCGGATCCTCGAACCGCGGATGGTGATCCGTGATGACGAGGATGTCGCTGCCCTGCGCCGCCACGCGGGCCATCTCGTGGCGCTTGGTCGCATCGCGGTCGCCGTCGGCGCCGAACACCATGATCGTGCGGCCCGTCGTGAACTTGCGCACGGCCCCGAGGGTGTTCTCGAAGGCGTCGGGGCTGTGCCCGAAGTCGACGTAGACGCTGGGGCCGCGGTCGCCAGAGACCCGTTCGGTGCGGCCGGGAAGATATGCCTGGATGCCGCCATCGGCGTCCAGTGCCGCTCCGATGGCCTCGAGCTCGAAACCGGCCTCGACGAGCATCACCACCGCCAGCGCGGCGTTCGCGGCCATGTGCCAGCCGATGAGCGGCTCGCGGGTCACGAGCGAGCGACCCTCCGGCCCGGTGAGGCGGAACTCGGTGTATGCGGCCGTCTCGTCGGTGACCTCGACGACCCACTCGGCGAACTCCACATCCTCTGGCGTGGCGTGCCCAACCGTGGCGATCGTCGTGACGGGGATGCGCGACTCCTCGACCACGCGTCGCCCGTAGGCCGTGTCGAGGCACACGACGCCGCGCTTCGCGCGATCCGGCTGGAAGAGCGGGAGCTTCGCGCGGAAGTACTCCTCCATGTCGGCGTAATCGTCGAGGTGGTCGTGGCTGAGGTTCGTGAAGGCCACGACGTCGAAGACGATCCCGTCGACGCGGCTCCAGGTGAGGGCCTGCGCGCTGACCTCGACGGCGACGGCACGGACGGCGGCCTCCCGCATCCGCGCCAGCAGGGCGTGCATCTCGCTCGCCTCGGGGGTGGTCAGGCGGCTCACGACCGTCAGGTCGCCGATGTGGCGCTCCGCCGTCGAGCTGAGGCCGGTGACGAGGCCCAGCTGCCTCAGGATCGCCTCGAGCAGATACGACGTCGACGTCTTGCCGTTCGTTCCCGTCGTGCCGAAGAGCAGCGGGGGGTTGTCTCCGGTGCGATACACCCATGCCGCGATGTCGCCGAGGGCGGCACGCGGATCGTCGACGATGACGATCGGGAGACCGGCGTCGGCCGCGAGCTCGGCGCCCGCCTCGTCGGTGACGACCGCGACGGCACCGGCCGCCGCCGCATCCATCGCGAACGAAGCGCCGTGGGCGTTCTTGCCTGCGATGCCCGCGAACAGATCGCCTGGCTGCACTTCGGTCGTGCGCACGGTCACGCCGCTGACCTCGACGCCGTCGACGACGCCGCGATGCTCGAGGCCGAACTCCTGCACCAGAAGGGCCAGGGAGCGCGGCGTCGGGTGCTCGGGTCGCAGGACCGGGGGGATCCGCGCGCTCACCTCGCCCTGCCTCCTGTCATCGACGTCCACCTGCTCTCCGCGAGCCGGCGACGATCACCAGACGGTGGGAAGACTCGGCACGCCGTCCGTCTGCGGGGTGATGCGGAAGGTCTTGATGACCTGCTTCATGATCGCGTTGAAGGCGGGCGCCGCGGCTGCGGAAGTCCTCATCGTATCGGGC
>JBDSKH010000147.1:0-15219 GCA_039917005.1 Pseudolysinimonas sp. | reverse complement strand
GGCCTGCTCGCAACGCTGACGCTCGCGAACTCCAACCCGCCGGTCATCTACTACTAGCGCGCAGACAGCGGTAGACGACGGATGCCGCCCCCACGTGGCCTCTGAAGGGCACACGGGGGACGGCATCCTTATCCCTGCGAGTGGGTTATTCGACGAGCTCACCCTCGGCCGGAGCCATCGGGCCTTCGGACGCGGCGGCCGACGAATCGGTGTCCGCGGTCTCGGCCTCGTCGACCACCGGAGCGAGCGACAGCTTGCCGCGGTCGTCCATCTTGGTGATCTCGACCATGATCTTCTGACCCACGGCGAGCACGTCCTCGACGTTCTCGACGCGCTTGCCGCCGGCGAGCTTGCGGACCTCGCTGATGTGCAGCAGTCCGTCCTTGCCCGGCATGAGCGACACGAAGGCACCGAACGTCGCGAGCTTGACGACGGTTCCGAGGAACCGCTCGCCGACCTCGGGGTTGATCGGGTTGCCGATCGCGAGCACCTGGGCGCGTGCGGCCTCGGCCGAGGGGCCATCGACGGCTCCGATGTACACGGTGCCGTCCTCCTCGATCGAGATGTCGGCGCCGGTCTCGTCCTGGATCGCGTTGATCGTCTTGCCCTTCGGGCCGATCAGCTCGCCGATCTTGTCGGTCGGGATGGTGACGCTGATGACGCGGGGCGCGGTCGGGGCCATCTCGTCCGGTCCGTCGATCGCCTGGTTCAGCACGGCGAGGATCGCGGTGCGGGCCTCTTTCGCCTGCTTGAGCGCGCCATCCAGAACACTGGAGGGCAGGCCGGCGAGCTTCGTGTCGAGCTGGATGGCGGTGACGAACTCCGACGTGCCGGCGACCTTGAAGTCCATGTCGCCGAGGGCGTCCTCCGCACCGAGGATGTCGGTGAGGGCCGCGTAGCGTGTCTCGCCGTCGACCTCGTCGGAGATGAGGCCCATCGCGATGCCCGCGACCGGCGCGCGCAGCGGCACACCGGCGTTGAGCAGCGACAGGGTAGACGCGCAGACCGAGCCCATCGAGGTGGAGCCGTTCGAGCTCAGCGCCTCGGAGACCTGGCGGATCGCGTACGGGAACTCCTCGCGCGGCGGGAGTACGGGGACGAGCGCGCGCTCGGCCAGGAAGCCGTGCCCGATCTCGCGACGCTTCGGCGAGCCGACGCGTCCCGTCTCACCCGTCGAATACGGCGGGAAGTTGTAGTGGTGCAGGTAGCGCTTCTTCGTGACCGGAGCCAGCGAATCGATCTGCTGCTCCATCTTCAGCATGTTCAGCGTGGTGACACCCAGGATCTGAGTCTCGCCGCGCTGGAAGATCGCCGAGCCGTGGACGCGCGGGATGACCTGCACCTCGGCGTCGAGGGCACGGATGTCGCTCAGCCCGCGGCCGTCGATGCGGATCCCCTCGGTGAGGACGCGGGTGCGCATGATCTTCTTGCTGACCGACTTGTAGGCCGCGCTGACCATCGGCGGCACGTCGCCCTCGAGCTCTCCGGCCTCCACCTTGGCGTTGATCGCGAGCTTGACGCGCTCCTTGAGGGCGTCGTCAGCGTTCTGACGCTCGACCTTGTCGGCGATCTGGTACACGGCCTTCAGCTCGTCATACGCGATCTCCGACACGGCGTTGAACGCGGCATCGCTGTACGGCGGGAACAGCGGGAACTCCTGCACGGCCTTGGCCGACTGCTTCGCGAGCTCCTGCTGCGCCACGATGAGCTGCTTGAGGAACGGCTTCGCCGCCTCGAGCCCCTGTGCCACGACGGCCTCGTCGGGCTTCGTCGCACCGGAGCGGATGAGCTCCCATGCACCCTCGGTGGCCTCGGCCTCGACCATCATGATCGCGACGTCTTCCTTGCCGTCCTTGTCGGTGACGAGGCGGCCGGCGACGGTGAGGTCGAACACGGCCTCCGCCAGCTGCTCGAACTTCGGGAACGCGACCCACTGGTCGCCGATGAGGGCGAGCCGGATGCCGCCCACCGGTCCGTAGAACGGCAGGCCGGAGATCTGGGTCGAGGCGCTGGCCGCGTTGATGGCCAGAGCGTCGTAGAACTCACCCGGCGCGATGCTCATGACGGTGATGACGATCTGGACCTCGTTGCGCAGACCCTCGACGAAGGTCGGGCGCAGCGGACGGTCGATCAGGCGGCAGACCAGGATCGCTTCGGTCGAGGGGCGGCCCTCGCGACGGAAGAACGAGCCGGGGATCTTGCCGGCCGCGTAGGAACGCTCTTCGACGTCCACCGTGAGGGGGAAGAAGTCGAAGCCCTCACGCGGGTGCTTGCCGGCGCTGGTGGCGCTCAGGATCATGGTGTCTTCGTCCAGGTACGCGGCGACCGCGCCCTGGGCCTGCTGCGCGAGACGACCGGTTTCGAACCGGACGGTGCGCTTGCCGAACTTGCCGTTATCCAGCACGGTCTCGGCGAATTTGATTTCGGGACCCTCCACGAGGTGTCTCTCCTTTGATAGCTGTCGCGCATACGGCGCGACGATCTTCATCGGAGCAGGGAGCGGCAAGAAAATGCGGCAGGGGGCGTACTGGCCAACAGTAGAAATGCACCGAGTCTCAGATACTCGGTAGATCACCACCGGTGACCAGCGCTGTGCCCTTGGGCACTGCGCCTTGCGACGCAGTCGAGCCGGCCTGCTCCGGGTTCGGCCGCCGGTTGACGGCCTCGGACATGCTATCAGCCCGCGCCCATGAGGTACCCGGGTACGGCGGGACACACCGCGGCGAGCGCGAACAGCACCTCGGTCGGCATGCGGTCGGCCTTGGTGGTCGCGTACGGGTCGGCGTCGCGGGTGCTCTCCGCGGTCGCGTACGCCGCCACATCCGGGGTCGGACCCGGATCGAAGCCGTAGCTCCGCAGGCACGGCCAGAGCACGTGCCGGGCGTAGTCGGCGAGCAGCGTGCGCTGTGCGGCCGTCGCCGGCGGTGAGACGACCCATTCGAAGGGAACGGATCGCAGACAGTTCAGGAGGCTGCGGCCGGCGAGCGCTCCCGAGGCCGCGTTCGTGAAGGTCGCGATGACGCCGCCTCCGGCATCGAGGATCTCGACCGTCTGCCCCTCGATGCTCCACGACTGGCTCGGCTCGGGATCCACCCCTGCCGCAGCCAGGCAATCCTCCTGGGCGCGCCAGGCGAGCGCGTGCGAGATCGGCGTCGTACCGCCGACCGGCGCACTGAGCGCCAGGTAGGGAGGCATCTCGGGGCATGCGGCCGAGAGCTGCAGCAGCTGGTCGAGCGTGAGCCCCGGGGCGAGGGCGCGATACGGGTCCCAGATGTAGAGGCGCACGACGAAGTCGGCACGGGAGGGAATCGGGGGCAGCCTGCCCACCCGGGATTCCAGACATCCCTTCAGCACCCCGGAGAAGTAGTCGTACAGCAGGTTGCGGCTGTACGGGTCGTGAGGCAGTTCCTGCGACGGTTCGATCGGATACTGTGCCAGACAGGCGTTCAGCAGGGTGAGCTTCTCCTCAGAGAGACCCGTGATGGTGCCGTCACCGGGATCGAGCGTGTGGAGCGCGCCATCCTCCGCGAACTCGTACCCGATGTCCGCCCCGAGCACGCCGGCCTGCTGGACGCAGGTCGTCTTGATGGCGGGGATGAAGACCCGCGTGATGTAGGGATCGCCCACGGCTCCGGACGGTGCCGTGGGCAGCACGAGCGCCACGACGGTGGCCGCCACGACCATGAGGGCCGCGGCGCCGAGCAGCAACGCGCGACGCATGCTTCATTGTCCACCCGCGGCGAGCGATGCGGGCCTGGGTGGGCAAGCGCGATACAGCTCGAGGAGCCTGTCGAAGGGAAGGTCCATGCCGAGGTATGGATTCCATGGCTCGCCACCGGCGAGTGAGCTGAAGAGGTATCGAGGCGCCGGGGTGATGTCCATTCCCTCGCGCGCGAGGCACGGGATCGTCACGGCCGAGTAGTACTCGTAGAGGCGCGCGCGCTCATAGGGATCCACGAACGGGTCGACCTTCGCCTCGTATTGGTCGCGGGTCAGGCAGGTCTCGATCTCGGTCTCGAGCTCGGCGGTGTCGATGGCCGGGTCGGTCGTCTCGTCGAGATGGGCCTCGGCGCCGGAGTTGTCCCACGCGAGTGATGAGATCCCGACATCGCCTGCCAACTCGATGCAGTACATCGCGTACCGCCAGGCGATCTCCTGGGGGATGACGATCGGGCCGCCCTCGGGATGCGGCTGAGGCGCACAGCCGGCGAGCAGCGGCCCGAGTGCCGCCACGGCGAGGATCGCCCGCATCCGCATGCGGACATCACACCACATCGACGGGGCAGCGCGAACGGCCTCAGGTCAATCGCGACGTTTGGAACGGGTCAGCCGGGATCACGGGCACGAGCGCGTCGTGCCGGGGAAGCAGGCCATCGCCCGCGGTGCGGCCACGCAGGCGACGACCGAGCCACGGGCGGACGTGCGTCCACATCCAGGCGGGGGTCGACAGGTGCTCGGGGGAAGCCTCGGCGGATTCGTCGTGCATGAGGGCGTCGAGGGCCCCGAGTTGCCGGGCGCCGGGCACTCCCAGTGCCGCGGCCGCGCGGTAGGACAATGCCCGGTGGCCGTGCGAGCTGAGGTGCACGCGATCGGCGGCCCATCTGCGGGGATCCAGGCCGTCAGGGTCGTCGGCGACGTCGAGCACCCGGGCGCCGGTCTCCTCCCCGACGCGACGGAACTCCCGCGACAGCGCGGCTGTGCGGTCGTGCAGCAGCCTCAGGAACGGGTTGGGCGGGATGAAAGGGGTGACGAGCAGCACGTCGCAGCCCGAATCCCGCAGCCGAGCGATTCCCGGGGCGAGCCGGTCGGCCAGTTCTCCGGCCGACGACGCGCGCCGCGACATGTCGTTGCCCCCGATCAGGATCGTCGCCAGGTCGGCGCCGAGCTCCAGCGCGCGCGGGATCTGGCGCTCGAGCACGTCGGGGATCGTCCGGCTGCGTACGGCGAGATTCGCATAGAGCAGGGGCTCGGCGCGTTCGCCCGCGTGGGCGAGAAGCAGTGCGAGCCGATCCGCCCACCCCCGGAACTCCCCTGTCGCCTGACGTGAGTCGTCGCACAGGCCCTCGGTGATGGAGTCACCCAGCGCCACGTAGCGCGACCAGCGCGGGCGCGACTCGACGGCATCCGGGACCGCGATCGCGGGTTCGCGAGGGCTGGTCGTCATGACAGGCGCGCGCGACGCGATGGCATCGGAGTAGTGACCGAGAAGCTCGTCGCCAAGGCTGGCCCAGGTGCGATATGCGACCGATTCGCGGGCCTCGATCGCGAACGCCCGACGCTTGCCGGCGTCGCCGGTGAGATCCAGGACCCGGGCGCGGAGGTCGGCGAGGTCGCCGGGTCGGTACAGCCAGCCGGTGCGGCTGTTCTGCACGAGGTCGATGGGTCCGCCGCGACCTGTCGCGACGACCGGGACGCCGCTGGCCAGTGCCTCCTGCACGGTCTGGCAGAACGTCTCGTTCTCGCCGGGGTGCACGAACAGGTCGAAACCGGCGACGGCCTCGGCGAGCTTCTCGCCGCCCTGGAATCCGAGGAACACCGCGTTGGGCAGCGCCCGCTCGAGCGCTGCGCGGCTCGGGCCGTCCCCCACGATCACGAGGCGCGTGCCCGGCAGGTCGGCGATGGCCCGCAGGTCGGCGACCTGCTTCTCGGGCGCCAGCCGGCCCACGTAACCGATCACGACCTCGCCGTTCGGAGCAACCGAGCGTCGCCACGCCTCCGAGCGCTTGGACGGGTGGAACATCTCACCGTCGACACCGCGAGCCCAGAGCTTCACGCGATCGACGCCGAGTGCGCGCAGCTCGCCGATCGCCGACGACGACGGGGCGAGGGTCAGCGTGGCGCGCTTGTGGATGCGGGCCAGATGGTGCGTGAGGGCCGGCTCCGCAGCCGGGATGCCGTAACGCCGCGCGTAGCCGGGGATGTCGGTCTGGTAGATGGCCACCGTCGGCACCTTGGCGAGTTCGGCAGCGCGGAGCGCCTGCCAGCCCAGCACGAACGGCGACGCCAGATGCACCAGGTCGGGCTGGAAGTCGCTGACGACCCGCGCCAACCGCCGTGCGCGAGCGAACGTCAGCCGCACCTCCGGATACGACGGAAGCCCCACGGACCGCAGCAGAGCCACGTCGGCGCCATGCACGGAGCGCTGGTCGGCGGCGAGCATCCCCGCGGTCGGGGCGATGACACGCGCCTGATGCCCGGCACCCTCGAGGTGGCGCAGGACGTGCAGAAGCGAGTTGGTGACGCCGTTCATGTGAAGCAGGGAGGTTTCCGCGACGAGGACGACTCTCACATGACTATGGTCCCGGTCCGGGACACGCGAAACCGGTGGAACCGGCCCGTCGCACCGAGGGTTCTCCAACCGTTCACCCGCGCGCGGTACGAAGGTCGCATGAGCGCGGAAATCGAGGCGTGGATCGCCGCGCTGGTCGGTTCGCCGTGGCTCTATCCGGTCGTCTTCGCGCTGGTGGTGGGAGACGCGTTCCTGGTCGTGCTGCCGAGCGAGACCGTGGTCGTCGCGCTGGGGGCGCTGGCCGGCGCCACCGGCTCGCCGGTGCTCGCGGTTCTTATCCCGGTCGCCGCTCTGGGCGCCGTCGTGGGCGACAGCCTGTGCTTCTGGATCGGGCGCCGGATCGGGTCTGACCGGTGGGGATGGCAGCGCCGCGGACGAGTGGCCGCGCCGCTCGCGCGCGCTCGCGCGACGGTGCTCAGCCGGCCCGCCGTTCTCATCTTCACGGCCCGCTACATCCCGTTCGCACGTATCGCCGTGAATCTGTCAGCGGGTGCCGCGGGCCTGCCGTATCGGCGCTACCTGCCGCTGTCTGCGGCGGCCGGCACCGGCTGGGCGCTGTACAACACGGGAATAGGTCTGCTGTTCGGAACGGCGATGCGCGATCAGCCGGTGCTCGCGGTCGTGATCTCGGTGTTGGTCGCGATCGCGCTTGGTGTGACGGTCGATTTGGTTGTGAACCGGGTGGCGCGCACTAGAAGTTCGCAAGAACGAGGAGTTGGATAGGAACAAGGAATCCAACGCAGGAGCGGTTCGAGGAGGAACTCATGGCTTCAGTGGCAAAGGTGTCGACTATCACAGCACGGTCCAACAAGGGCTTTGACGACGCGATCGAGGCTGGTCTGGCCCGCGCGAACAAGTCGCTTCGCAACATCTCCGGCGCGTGGGTGAAGGAGCAGAAGGTCGAGCTCACCGACGGCAAGGTCGTCGGCTGGCAGGTCACCATGGAAGTGACTTTCGTCCTCGACGACAAGTAGGAGTCACGCGGCCTGAAGGGCCCCGATGACCAGACCCATCACTGTGAACGCGATCACGTTGTAGCCGGCGTTGATCGCCCACAGCTTCAGTGGCCTGCGCTCGAACAGGTAGTTGATGCCGAACGCGGCCGCGACGAACGTGAGCCCTGACGCGAACCCGGCGAACAGCCCGAACGCGATTCCCGCGCTTCCGATGAACGCGGCCAGGCTGAGCGCCATCACGATTGCGATCAGCGCAGACCCGATGAAGATCCGCGGCGCTCCCGACTTCAGCTGCTCGTCGGTGACGCCGGCGGCGCGCTGCCACGGCTTGGCGAACAGCAGGGAGTACCAGAGGCCTCCGAGCACGAAGGTGGATGCGGCGGCGGCCGCGACGGCGATCGGGTTGAGTGCGAGTTCCATGCGCGCAGTCTGGTGGGGGCGTGCGCCCGCCGGATTGGTGAAAACTAACCTGCCGCCTCATCCACCGGCAGGAAGGACGGGTCCGCTGCCCCGTACCGGCGGCGATGCTCCAGGAACGCCGTGGGCGTCATCCCCGTGAACCGCCGGAATTCGCGGATGAACGCCGGCTGGTCGTAGTACGCCCCGTGTGCCAGCAGCTCGGTCCAGCTCGGCAGCGGACCCTCGGTCGGCAGCCGCTGCAGGAAGGCGTGGTGCCGGCACACCTCCGCGAAGCGTTTCGGTGTCACGCCGCAGTGGCGCTTGCACAGGGCGCTGAAGCCCTTGGGTGTCAGGCCCGCGTCGGCCGCGAGCGCGCTCATCGGCCGTTCCGGGTGGTCGAGCATCGAGGCGACGGCATCCTGGATGCGGTGGTCCGCCCGCCAGCGCGGTGTGAGCCGTGAGCGCAAGTAGTCTTCGAGTCCCTCGAGCGTCGTCACCTCCCCCACACCGGGGAACAGCTCCTCGGCCGCCACGACCCGCTGGGCGACTCGCACCGGGTCGATGCCGAACGCGGGCAACGCCCACGGTGCGAGCTCGGCGCCGACGTGGTGGATGAGCGCGGGATTCTCGTTCAGCAGGTAATCCAGCTGCACGCCGGAGACGAACGGGCCCGTGATGACGGTGCCCACGGGAGCACGGCCCCGGGCGACCACCCGATACGGCTCCCCCAGGTTCACGATGAGGTGCACCGCCGGGATCGGCACGATGCGTTCGAATCGCGCGGGCGACGGCATGCTCAGCCACCACATCCTGGTCACCGCAGGCCGCAGCTCGGGCGGAACGGATCGCTCGCGGTAGGGGCTGTCCACCCCTACAGATAACCAGGCGGGCGTGCCAGCATCGGAACATGACCGGAATCGAAGCAACCGCCGACCTTGAGATCGCAGCCGGCCCAGAGCACGTGTGGGGCATCCTGACCGACAACGACGCGTTCGGCGAGGTCATGTTCGGCTCCGAGATCGTCACCGACTGGAAGGTCGGCAGCCCGATCCTGTTCCGCGGCACCTGGGAGGGAAAGCCCTTCGAGGACAAGGGCGAGATCCTCGAGCTCGACCCGCCGCGACGCATGCGGGTCACGCACTACAGTCCGCTCAGCGGCGAGAAGGACGCGCCCGAGAACTACCACGAGGTGCGCTACGACCTGGCACCGGCGAGCGATGGCACGCGGGTGACCATCACGCAGGACAACAACCCGACGCAGGATGCCGCGGATCACTCGACCGCGAACTGGCAGACGATGCTGGAGTCGCTCAAGAAGGTCGCCGAACGCTGACCTCCCGTCAGCCAGCGGACCGTCCGTCGCCCATTTAGGCTGGAACGATGGCGACGGTCGAACTGAACGAGACGAACTTCGAGCCCACGATCCTCGAGGGCGGAATCGTCCTGGTCGACTTCTGGGCGGAATGGTGCGGTCCGTGCCGCGCGTTCGGGCCGGTCTATGGCGCCGCATCCGAGGCCAACGATGACATTGTGTTCGGCAAGGTCGACACCGACGCGCACCAGGCCCTCTCGGGTGCCATGAACATCCAGTCCATTCCGACGCTGATGATCTTCCGCGACGGCATCGGCGTGTTCGCCCAGGCCGGCGCCCTGCCGCGGCCGGCTCTCGACGACCTCATCGGCCAGGTGCGGGCGCTCGACATGGATGCGGTGCGTGCCGAGATCGCGCAGGCCCAGCAGGCGATCGACCGCGAGACCGCCGCGGCAGAGTAGCGGTAACCCGCTACCCGCCACGTTCGGCGAGTCGCTACAGTCGTGCCATGACGGACGTGACCCCCTCTCCTGCCCCGCAGACTCCGGCCGTGCCGGTCGCCGCATCCACCGAGGTCGCGACCGCGACTCCGCCGAAGAAGAGCGGAGCGCTCGGCGGCTTCGCCCTCGTTCTCGCCATCCTCGCGATCCTCGGCGATCTTGCCGTGATCATCTTCGGGGTCATCTCGTTCGTTGGCCTTGCCAACAACTTCGACACGTCGACCTTCGAGGTCTCGTCGTTCGTCACGGCCCTTGGCGCATTCGGCGTCATCGGCGCCGTCGGGTTCTTCGGCGGGATCATCCTCGCCCTGCTGTCGCTGCTCTTCGGCATCATCGCGATCGCCAAGAGGCGAGGCCGTGTGGCGGGCGTGTTCGCCGTGATCCTGTCGATCCTGGTGCTCATCACGCACGGATCGCTCGCTCTCGCTCTCGCGCAGGCCGGAGCCGGTCTTGCCGGCCTCCTGCCCGGCTCGGGTTCGTAACGAGAAGCTCGGGCTAGCCTGACGGAGTGAGCCCGACCCCGATAGCGCACGCGTCATCGCCGACCCCCAAGCTCGCCGGGGTCGTCAGCCTCGTGCTCGGCATCCTCGCGGCCGTCCCGCTCGGCCTGTTCCTCGGCGCCCAGGTCGCCCTGGCCGACACCAGCACGGTGGAGGAGAACCTGGCGTGGGGCACGATCGTCGTCACCCTGGGCGCGGTGGCCATCTACGGCGGCACTCCGGTCGCGCTGTTGGCGATCGGCGTCGGCCTCGTCGCGCTGGTGCGCAACGGGCGGATCGGCAAGGGATGCGGGCTCACCGGCGTTCTGCTGGGCGGCGTCGTCCTGGTCTGGATCGCGATCGCCGTCGTGCCGCAATTCGGCGGCCTCTAGCGCAGCGACCCCATGAGCAGCTGCACGCGCAGCGCGCCCGGCTTGCCGACGATGCGGGCCGGGATGCGGGCCTTCTCGCCCTTGTCGTCGAGACGCCGCAGGGTGTCGTCGATCACCGATTCGAGTCCGCGCGGGATGCTGCCGACCACCCCGCTGACGCGCCGGCCCGTGAACAGCCGCACCGGTATCCCGGCATCGACGCGCTCCTGCTCGATCGTGCGCGGCGAGATCGCGGTCTCGGCCTCGGCCTCGCCGGTCTCAACGATGGTGCGCAGCTCTTCCTGATACGGGTCGCTGTCGGCCAGTGTCATCGTGATGCGCTTGTTCTTCGCGACCAGGTTGTAGTCGTAGTCGTCGAACGAACCGGTACCCCGATCACCCCGAGGGAGGCTCTCGTCGGTGCCGCGCTTGCTGCCGAACAATCCCATGCCGCGCCTTACCTCTCGGCGAGAACGATGATCTTGTCGCCGGGCCCGTAGGTATGCGACTCGGACTTGAGCGGATTCACGCTCACGCCGTAGAAATGCGCGGAACTGCGAGCGTGCTCCTCGAAGCGGTGACCGATGGCGGTCTCGCCCTTGCGGCGCGCGGCCTCGATCACCGAATAGAAGTCGGCGCTCTTGCCCGGCGTCACGTACTGCTCGGCGGGTCGCAGGTAGATCTCGGCACCGGTGCTGTTGAAGAGCTGATCGAACACCTCGGTGAGCTGCTTGTTCTCGCTGACCTGCGACAGCATCAGGCTGATGAGCTTGTCGCTGACGATGAAGTCGTCGGCCTGCGTGACTTCGGCGAGTTCGCGGTTGCGATCGTCGAGCATCTCGCTGACGACATTGAGGTCGACACCGTGAGCGTCGGCGATGTCACGCAGGTGCAGCAGCGTGATGAGCGTCTTCGCGTCGGCCCGCTGCGCCTCGAGGGTGCTCGATGCCAGCACCAGGATGTGGTCGAAAGTGTGCGCTTCGAGTGCGTCGAGCGCCGCCCGGCTGGTGGGGTCGCTGCGGTCCCACGTGATGTCGAGGCTGTTGAAGTCGCCGAACTCGGGCTCGTCCTGGTCGGAGACGATCGTCACCCGTGAACGCGGCGTCGAGTAGTCATCGAGCTCGGCGAGCATCAGGTGCAGGCTGTCGTTGAATCCCAGCACCAGGGTCGTCTCGGGCCGCTCGTCGGGCGCCTTGATATCGCTGACGACCGACCCGTCGGCGGTTCCCCGCTCACCGAGCTTGATCGTGTCGTCGTCCTCGGCGATGACGATCAGCTGGTCGCCCTCCCCGATCTTGGTGTCGGTGGCCGGGTTGAGCTGCGCTTTGCCGCCCTGAACCAGCCCTATCACCATCGAGTCCGCGAACGCCAGCTGCGCATCGAAGTAGGTCTTGCCGACGAGTTCCGGCTGGTCGGTGAAGTAGATCTCCGCACCGTCGAAGTCGAGCAGCTCGGAGTACACGACGCTCAGCCCGCTCTGACGGCAGGTCTGCACCATGATCCGGCTGATCAGGTCGTTGGCGAGCACCCAGTGGGCCTCGTCGTGGCCGACGAGGCGTGCGGCTTCGAGGTTGGTCGGATCCTGCAGCTCGCCGACGATGTGGTACTCACCGTCTTTGCGCCTGGGGTTGTTCGTGACGGCGAGCGTGGTCTTGATGACGGCCGAATCGGGGTCGTCGTCGTTTTCGGGGGCCAGCACGATGATGCTGCGAGCGGCGTTGAGGTTCGTGACCTCGAGCTCGGCGAGGTTCATCGGGTCGCCGGAACGCACGATGATCTTCGTGCGGCCCTTTCCACCCTTCGTGCTGCGCGGCACCTGCGCTTTGATGTCGTCCTCCATTTCGACCTTGTCGCGGTCGGCCAAGATGACGATGGCGCTCTTGCTGCGCGACTCGTTGGCCACGCAGAGCTCGTTGACGATCGGGAAGACCTTCGAACTCCAGCCCAGGATGACGGTGTGCTCGTTCTCGAGGACGCGCGAGCGGCCCTTGCGCAGCTCTTCGACCTTGCTGTCGAAGGCGCCCGAGATGATGCCGATCAGGCTGGCGACGATGATGAGGCCGCCGATGGTGATGACGAGCATGAGCACCCGGAATCCCCATCCGGTGTCACCGCCCATGGTGCCCGGGTCGAGCGTTCGCATCAGGTTGCCCCAGAGGATGTCGAACGGGTTGTTGTTCTTGGGGTCGTCATCCGGGAATTGCCCGAAGAGGAACACCAGACCGCCCACGATCAGCACCAGAACCAGCGTCGCGAGGCCCAGCAGAGCCATCAGCGCGAGGGTACCCTTCGCCATCCAGTTGTCGAACCAATAGCGGGCGCGCTCGCCGAAGCTGGGCTTGTTCATGTGTCCTCCGTCAGACTCCGCGACCGCGGGTGTGAGTGAACTTTACTGGCATCCGGGCGCTCGATCGTATCGATCGTCAGGGCCGCGATGATCGGGATCGAGAGCCAGAGCAGGCCGAGCACGACGAGCGTCCCATCCTGGAACAGGGTGGGGATCGCGAGGACGAAGACGGCGAGCGCGAGCACCTGCGCGGCCGACACCCCGAGGACGTCGTAGGCGTGCCGCGAACGATCGGCGGCTGCGGGTGGCATCAGCCAGAACAGGGCGACCAGCACCCCGACCACGATGACGACGCGACCGAGATCCGACCAGGCGGCGGGAAGCAGCCAGCCGGCGTGGACGGCGATCAGCGGCACGACGGCGAGGCGGGTCACGAGGCTCGGGATGACTTCGGCGGAGGGGCGGACGAGGTTCCAGATCGCGAGGGCGAATGCCGCCGCGAGCACGATGAGCAGCACCTGTACCGGACTGGCGGGAAAATCGTCCAGCGGGCCGATCGCCACCAGCCCGGACGTGTCGATCACCCCGGCGATGGTCTGCGGGATGAGGAACAGCGCGGTGATGAGCCCGATCCAGCGGGCGGCTGTCCCGCGGAACCTCGGAAGCGGCACGATCAGGCCGAGGAGGACGACACCGATCAGCTTCATCACGGGCACGTAGTCGAGCCAGCTGACCGGCAGCGAGATCGCTCCGGTCGTGGCCGCGATGACCATTCCGGCGGCGATCACGGCGACCGAAAGCACGAGGTGCAGGTTGCCGAGCACCGCGAGTGCCGCGACGACCCGGCGCTCGCCGAATCGCGTGAGCGGCCGCCGCGAGGCGCGCACCGAGACCACGACGATCAGCCCGCCGACCGTGGCGGCGATCGCCCAGGATAGTGCGCTCCTCCCGAAGGGCGACCAGAGCTCGGGGTCCGGGTCCGGGAACACATCGCGCGCGACGGTCAGCCGCAGGGCGACGACGGCTGCGCAGGCGATCAGGATGCCGAGCACGAGCAGCGGATGCAGGTCCGCCCGATAGAGGAACCCCAGTTTCGAGCTGCGCGACTCGGCCGCCCGCGCGACCCCGTAGTACGACCCGAACGCCGCGAACGCGGCGGTCACCCCGAAGAGCGACACCCACAGCCACGAGTCGGAGCGCTCACCCCGTTCCGTCGTCTGGTGGAAGAGCAGGGTCAGCCAGGTGACCGTGGCGATGACGCCGAGCCAGGCGAGACCGGCGTCCGACGCGCGCAGCCGCGGTACATGCGACAACACGAGCAGCGCGACGGCGGGCACGAGGGCGATGAGGGCCGGGACGACGGCGCGGTCGGCGACGAGGGCGAAAGCGGGGAACAGCGCGACCGCGACAAGCAGCAGCTCGCGCAGCGCGGCATCCCGGCGCTCGATGGGGTGCAGCACGCGATCGCGCAGCAGTATCCAGATGACCGAGACGCCGGCCAGCACGGCGATCGCGAACAGCACTGCGAGGCGGAACCGCGCGGGCGCTGTGAACTGCGCGATCGCACCCTCGCCCTGAGCCACCAGGGCATCGGTCAACGTGGGCATCAGGATGACGACAGCAAGTCCGAGGGCCATGAGCCCGCAGACCGCGATCCAGATGCGATACGGCAAGGGGAGCAGGTCGGGGCGCATGCGCCCCAGGCGACGTCGGAGGCGGTCGAGCGGTTTCATGACCTGCTCGCGCCCAGCACGGTGACAAGAGTCTTGCCCATGCGTACATTGTGGCGTCAGGCGCGTTCGATGGCACTGCGCAAGATCCTGACGCCGTCGCGGACCCCCTCGTCGTCGAGCTTGCCGTAGCCGAGGATCAGGCCATCGGGGCCGCCGTTCACGTGATACGCCGCCGCCCCGAAGACGATCAGACCCGCGGCCGCCGCCTGCTCGACGACCGGAGCCTCGGGAATGCCGGGCGGCAGCCAGCAGAACAGGTGCAGCCCGGCCGCGATGCCGATCGGGTCGAGCTCGGGAAGGTGTTCGTGCAGCTCGGCGAGCATCAGGTCCCGCCGGCGCCGGTAGAGCGGGCGCATCTTGCGCAGGTGCCGGTCGAACTCGCCGCGCGTCAGGAACTCGGCGAACGCGAGTTGCTCGATCACCGGGGAGCCGCGATCGAGGGCGATCTTGCGGTCGGCGAGTTGCTCTGCCAGCTCCCCCGGCGCGATCATCCAGCCGAGGCGCAGGCCGGGGGCGAGCGTCTTGCTCGCCGTGCCGGCGTAGACGACATGATCGGGAGCGAGGCCGTGCAGGGCGCCGATCGGCGCCTGGTCGTAGCGATGCTCGGCGTCGTAGTCGTCCTCGATGATCAGGACGTTGCGGGTGCGAGCCCAGTCGAGCAGGGCAGCGCGACGCTCAGGCGACATGACGGATCCGGTCGGGAACTGGTGCGCGGGCGTCACGAGCACCGCCTCGGCACCCGATGCGGCGAGCGCGTCGACATCGATTCCGGCCGGAGTCACGGGGATGCCCACGACCTCGAGCCCCGCCGCACGGGCGGTGCGCCGCGCATCCGGGTCGCCCGGGTCTTCCACCGCCAGACGCCGGACACCGCGGGCGACCAGCACCGGGAA
>JBDSKH010000146.1:0-8946 GCA_039917005.1 Pseudolysinimonas sp. | reverse complement strand
ACGATCACGTCGTACGACGGCGTTGTAGTCATGGGTCACCTTCCTCAGGTGTAGTTTCGTCGATTCGCGGTCAGCCGTTGATGATCTGCGGCACCGCGACCGACTTCAGGCCCTCGACTCCGAACTCGAGTCCGTATCCGGAGCCCTTGACCCCGCCGAACGGGATCATCGGGTGCACGCCGCCGTGGCTGTTGATCCACACCGTGCCGGCGTCGATCCGGCTCGCGACCAGGCGCGCGGCCTTCGCATCCGGGCCCCACACCGAGGCGCCGAGGCCGACATCCAGAGCATTCGCGCTCGCGATGGCGTCCTCGACGTCGGTGTAGCGAATGACGGGCAGGGCCGGACCGAACTGCTCCTCGTCGACCAGGGGATCGCCGTCGTGGAGGTCGGCGACGATCGTCACCGGATAGAACAGCGCACCCAATTCGGTGGCCGGCGTTCCGCCGGTCACGACACGCCCGCCCCGCTTCCTGGCGTCATCGACGAGGCCGGAGACGATGTCGAATTGCTGCTTGTTCTGCACCGGACCGAGCACGTTGTTCTCGTCGAGCCCGTTGCCCATGGGCATGTTCTTCGAGAACGCGGCGAGCGCGTCGAC
This sequence comes from Pseudolysinimonas sp., assembly GCA_039917005.1. Lineage (GTDB taxonomy): Bacteria > Actinomycetota > Actinomycetes > Actinomycetales > Microbacteriaceae > JBDSKH01. The sequence goes on along the minus strand of JBDSKH010000146.1, from coordinate 8,345 downwards.
GACCTCGTCGTAGATCGAGTCGTGCACGTAGAGCCTCTTGAGCGCTGCACAGGTCTGGCCTGTGTTGATGAACGCACCCCAGAACAGGTTCTCGGCGATCGCCGCCGGGTCGGTGCCTGGAAGCACGATGCCGGCGTCGTTGCCGCCGAGCTCGAGGGTCAGCCGGGCCAGATTGCCGGCCGAGCTCTTGATGATCTCGCGGCCGGCGGCGGTCGACCCAGTGAACATGACCTTGGCGACATCAGGATGCGACGCCAGTCGCGCTCCCACCGTGCGGTCGGCAGAGATCGCGGTGAGCACGCCAGGCGGAAGCTCCTCGTTCATGATGGACACCATCGCGAGCACACTCAACGGCGTGAACCCGGACGGCTTGACGACCACCGTGTTACCCATCCGCAGCGCCGGGGCGATCTGCCAGATCCCGATCATCAGCGGCCAGTTCCACGGACCGATCGCCCCGACCACGCCGATCGCCTTGTAGACCAGCTCGGCGTGTGTCTCGCCGTCGTCGACGACGACTTCCGGCTCAAGCACGGTCGCGGCGGTTGCACGCAGCCACGCGGAGCAGGCGCCGACCTCGAACCGGGCGTTCGGGCCGTTGAGGGGCTTGCCCTGCTCACGAGAGAGAAGGCGGGCCAGCTCTTCGGCGTTGGCGTCGATCCGGTTCGCGACGGCGTTCAGGATGGCGCTTCGCTTCTTGTGCCCGAGGGCGTCCCACGCGGGCTGGGCCGCTTTGGCGGCGGAGACGGCGGCGTCGAGATCGGCGATGGTGTGCACGGGGGCCCGCCCGATCACTTCTCCGGTGGCGGCGTCGGGGATATCGCGCCCCGAGCCGGCGGGCGCCGATATGCGCGAAAGCAGGTCGGTCTGATCGGGCATGGCTGTTCTCCTCGCTGGAACGACGGTGGTCTCCCACCAGCCTCGCTGGGCGCGGTCGAGCGCTGCTTGCCGTTCGGCGCACGCTCGCTGTCCCAGAGTGCAGGGCCGTTCCGGCAGCGGCAACGGGCGCTGGCGGCGCCCGTAACGTGGAAGCGATCCGAGGAGGAACGATGACGTTGCTCGATGAGACGCGGTGGACCGCGTCGATATATTCCGGTGGCGGCTCGTCGCCGGTGATGGAACCCGCGACGGGCGCGGAGCTCGCCGCGATCGGCGTCGCTGATCGCGATGACGTCGCACGCGCAGCACAGTCGGCCGCCCGCGCCCAGGCTGATTGGGCGGCACGGCCGCCGGAGGAGCGGGCTGCGGTGCTCCGCCGCGCGGGGCTTCTGTGGCAGGAGCATGCCGCAGAGCTCGAGACCTGGATCGTGCGCGAGACGGGTGCGATCCCGCCGAAGGCCCAGCTCGAACTGCACATCGCGGCGAACGAGTGCTTCGAGGCGTCGGCTCTGCCGTCGTACCCGCACGGCGACGTGCTCACCTCGAATGAGCAGCGGTGGTCGTTCGCCCGGCGATTCCCTGTCGGAGTGGTCAGTGTCATCGCGCCGTTCAACTTCCCGTTGATCCTCGCGATCCGGGCGGTGGCGCCGGCGCTGGCACTCGGCAACGCGGTTCTGCTGAAGCCCGACCTTCGCACCGCGGTGTCGGGAGGCGCGACCATCGCGCGGATCTTCGAAGAGGCCGGACTGCCGGAGGGCCTCCTGCATCTGCTTCCCGGCGGCGCCGACATCGGTGAGGCCGTCGTGACGGCACCCGAGGTGCGCGTCGTCGCCTTCACCGGTTCCACGGCCGCCGGCCGGATCGTCGGGTCGCTCGCGGCCGGCGAGCTCAAACGCGTCCACCTGGAGCTCGGCGGCAACAACGCACTCATCGTCCTGCCGGGTGCGGACCTGCCGGCCGCCGCATCGGCCGGAGCGTTCGGTTCGTTCATGCACCAGGGACAGATCTGCATGACGACAGGACGTCACCTGGTGCACGAGAGCCTGTACGACGGCTACCTCGAAGCGCTCGGCGAGAAGGCATCGCACCTGCCCGTGGGCGACCCGAACACCGGCCAGGTCGCTCTCGGTCCGATCATCGACCAGAAGCAACTCGACCGGATCGACGGCATCGTCCAGGAATCGGTGAAGAAGGGGGCCAGGCTCGTCGCGGGTGGCACGCACGAGGGACTCTTCTACGCGCCGACCGTCCTCAGCGATCTCGCCGACGAGACTCCGGCGTGGGCCGACGAGGTGTTCGGGCCGGTTGCGCCGGTGCGCTCGTTCTCGACCCTGGACGAGGCCGTCGAGCTGGCCACCGCGAACTCGTACGGATTGTCGCTGGGCATCCTCGGCGACGTCGGCCAGGCCATGGACCTCGCCGACCGCATCCCGAGCGGCAAGATCCACATCAACGAGCAGACGGTGTCGGATGAGGCGAACAGCCCCTTCGGCGGCGTCGGTCTGTCCGGCAACGGGTCGCGCATCGGCGGGCTCGAGACCAACCTCGACGCGTTCACCGACGTGCAGTGGCTGACGATGCGATCGACGATCGCGCCGTATCCGTTCTAGTCGCCGGAGCCTGCTCGGAAGGTCCTCGGTGGCGTCGACTATCGGCGGCTCGCCCTGGGTGAGACGACGTCGCCGTTTTCGGCTCAGCGATTCGATCCGGAGAGCTGAGCCGCTGCAGCGCGCACGGCCTCGACGATCGTTTCGTCGTCGGCGTAGCTGACGTACAGCACCGCGACGGCGGCACGGACCGCACCCCCGACGGGTGCCGCGACCGCCGTCACTCCGGGGATCACCTCGCCGACGGAGCGGGCGAAGCCGGAGCGCCGTGCATCGAGGACCTCCTGAGACTCACTGCCGTCCAACCCCATGGCCGTTCGGTCGGAGAGCGTGAGGAGCGACTGCATCGCGATTCCCGGAGCACCCCGCAATACCGAATGCCGGCTTCCTGGACGCTGAGCGATCGACGCGACGACGCCGCGCGGCTCCACGGTGACGAGGGTCACGCATTCCGTCTGATCCAGCACCACCAGGAAGGACGTCATCCCTAGGGTGTCTGCGAGTCCCTGGAGGACCGGACGCGCTCCGGCCTGCAGGCCGGAGGCCACGCTTCCCGCAAGCGTGACCAGATGCGGGCCGAGCAGCAGGGCTCCTGAAGCGTCTCGTACGACCAAGCCGGCCGCTTCGAGGGTGCGCACCAGGCGATAGCCGATCGATCGGTGCACGGACATGGTTTCGCACACCTCGGCGATGGTCAGGGGGCGTCCCGCCTCGGCGAGCACGTCGAGGACTGTGAGCCCCCTCGCCAAAGTCTGCGATTGCGCTTCCAAATCTCGCCTCCTAGACTGAATCACTATTTGAACGGCGCGTTCGTATATCGAACACATCCTACATCGGCGTAAGGATTCTCATGCTGCAGTTCCACCACAACGGCTACGTGTCGGGCGACCCGCGGATTGAGCCCGCGGCGGGCGTCGGCATCGACCGCCCCGACGAGCTGCCCGACACCGTCGATGTCCTCATCGTCGGCACCGGACCGGCCGGCATGGTCACCGCGGCCCAGCTCGCGCAGTTCCGGGGCGTCACGACCCGCATAGTCGACCGCCGCGGGGGGCGACTCGAGATCGGTCAGGCCGACGGCATCCAGGCCCGCAGTGTCGAGACCTTCCAGGCGTTCGGGTTCGCCGCCCGAATCACAGCCGAGGCCTATCGCATCACCGAGATGGCGTTCTGGAAGCCGGAACCGGCCGACCCGGCCCGCATCGTCCGCACCGCACGCGCGCTCGATGACGAGCACGGGATCAGCGAATTCCCGCACCTTCTCGTGAACCAGGCCCGGGTGCTCGACTACTTCGCCGAGTGGATGGCCAACTCGCCCACCCGCATGGCCCCCGACTACGGATGGGACTTCGTGAGCCTCGAGCTCACCGACGACGCCGACTACCCGGTCACCGTCACCCTCGCCGGCACTGCCCACCACCAGGGCGAGACGCGCACCGTGCGCGCGAAATACGTCGTCGGCGGTGACGGGGCCCGCAGCAAAGTGCGCGACGCGATCGGTTGCACGCTCGACGGCGACCAGGCGAACCACGCCTGGGGCGTCATGGACGTGCTGGCAGTGACCGACTTCCCCGACATCCGCACCAAGTGCGCGATCCAGTCGAACGCCGGGCAGATCCTCCTCATCCCCCGCGAGGGCGGGCACCTGTTCCGCATGTACGTCGACCTCGGCGAGGCGGACGGCAAGGAAGGTGGCGTCAGGGCGACCACGATCGAGACGGTCATCGAGAAGGCGAACGAGATCCTGCACCCCTATGTCCTGGATGTCAGGAACGTCGCATGGAACAGCGTGTACGAGGTGGGTCACCGGCTCACCTCGAGGTTCGACGACGTGCCGCTCGACGAGCTCGGCAGCCGCAGCCCGCACGTGTTCATCGCCGGCGATGCCTGCCACACCCACAGTGCGAAGGCCGGTCAGGGCATGAACGTCTCGATGCAGGACGGCTGGAACCTCGGCTGGAAGCTCGGCCACGTACTCGAAGGCCGCAGCCCCGCGTCCCTTCTCTCGACCTACTCGGCCGAGCGCCAAGTCGTCGCGCAGAACCTGATCGACTTCGACAAGCAGTGGTCGACGCTGATGGCCACGAAGCCCGAGGACCTGCCCGACCCGACGACGCTCGAGGACTTCTACGTGCGCACGGCCGAGTTCCCGGCCGGCTTCATGACCGAGTACGCACCGTCGATGATCATCGGCGCCGCTACCCACCAGGACCTCGCGACCGGCTTCCCGATCGGCAAGCGCTTCAAGTCGGCACCGGTCGTGCGCGTGTGCGACGCGAACGACCTGCACCTCGGGCACCAGGCTCGCGCTGACGGACGTTGGCGGATCTACGTGTTCGCGCCGGGCACTTCTGATGCCGGCGAGCGCCTGTCCGCGTTCGCCGACTGGATTACGGGGTCGCCTTCCTCACCGCTGGCCGCGACGCCGGAGGGAGCGCCTGCGGACGCGTGGTTCGACGTGAAGGTGATCTACCCCCACGACCACACGGACGTCGACATCATCGAGGTTCCCGACGTCTTCAAACCGCAGACCGGTCCATACGGCATCTTCGACTGGGAGAAGGTCTACGCGGCCGACCCCGCGGACGACATCTTCGAGTCGCGCGGCATCGACCGCAACGGCGTCGTCGTCGTCGTCCGCCCGGATCACTACGTCGCGACCGTGCTGCCCCTCGCTGCCACCGACGAACTCGCCGGCTTCTTCGACGGGGTCGTCGCAGGCCGCTGAGGGGCTACTTCCAACCGCCCGAGATGGCGTTGGATGCGGGGTCGGGCTTGAAGAGGGTGCCGAGCGTCGGGTCGGCGGGCTGGTCCCGCATCGAGATGCGCTGGATCGCCGCGCGCTGGAGACGATCCACGAGTGGGCGAGCGATCCGCTGCAGGGGAATGGTCATCGCCTGGGTGCGGCCGACGATGACGCGCGCACGCGGACGGCTCGCGAGCCGCACGATCGCCCGCGCGACCCGCTCGGCGGCGGCGATCGGCGGGAGAGGACGCATCTTGTGTCCGGTGAAATTCGCGGTGTGCTGGTAGATCGGCGTATCGATCGTCGCCGGCATGACGAGGCAGACATGGATGCCGGCGGGCCGGATCTCCGGGCGCAGCACGTCCGCGAACCCGAGCAGCGCGTGCTTGCTGGCGATGTATGCCGAGAGGTACGGGGACGCGACCCGCGAGTAGACCGAGCCGAGCAGCACGATCGTGCCGGACCGCTGCTCGGTCAGCTGCGGCAGCACGGCGCGAACGCCCCGCACCTGGCCGAGCAGGTTCACCTCGATGATCCGGTCGAACGCCTGGGCGGGCATCGTGTCGACGGTCCCCCACCCGAATACACCGGCGACCCCGACCCACACGTCGATGCGGCCGAATCGCTCGACGGTCGCGTCCACCAGGGAGGCGAGCTGCGCTTCGGGCGTCACGTCGGTGACGACCACCAGCGTCTCCGCGCCTTTCTGCTCGCACTCGGCCGCCACATCCCGGAGGCTCGAGAGGCTGCGAGCAGCCAGCACGAGCCGGGTCCCAGCGGCCGCGAACTCGAGCGCCGTGGCGCGCCCGATGCCGCTCGACGCTCCGAGGATCACGACGACGCGGTCGCGGGTCTGCGTCATGACGTCGCTTCCTTGCCGGGAGCACCGTGCCCCCTCATCCCGAAGCTAGGTCGCCGAGACCCCATGCGACACGGGGTTGCCGATGCGGCGGAGAGGGGGTACGGCCCGCGAGATCGACGTCGAGAAGCCGTCCGATCCTCATTTCGAGCGTGTAAACAATCTGCGTCGATTCGATCCAGGCCCTTGACGGAGTCCCCCTTAGCGGGGACATGATGTTGCCCTACCACCGCCGGTCCGTATGTCGAGATCTACCCCGATCGTGATCTCGACCTTCAGGTCCGCGGCTCAATGGGGATCACGTTGCGTGCCTTTCTGCGCGGCGTCGGTGAATTGTCCCGATGCCCCCGCACAAAGGACCAACCCGATGATCGGTCACACCCTTCTCCCGTCCCTGCCCATCGCGCCTGCAAGCGTCGATTCGTTCCCCGTCGATCTCAATGCGATTGCCGACTTCCTCGCCTCACTGACGCCCTACTTCCCGGTGGCGATCGCAGGAACCCTGGTCTGGGCGCTGTGGCTCTACCGCGTCATCCAATCCGCACGCACCGGACCGATCGAGAGCGAGTTCCGCACCACCACCTCGGTCATCGTGCCGTCCTACCACGAAGACCCCGACATCCTGCTGCGCTGTCTGGAGACCTGGCGTGAGCAGGATCCCGACGAGATCATCATCGTGCTCGATCTCGCGGACGTGGAGGCGTACGACCGCATCGCGGCAATCGACGACGACCGCGTGCGTCCCATCCTGTTCGAGCATGCCGGCAAGCGCTCGGCCCTCGGTGCGGGGATTCGACTCGCCCGGTACGAGCTGCTCGTGCTCACCGACTCCGACACGAGCTGGACGCCCGGTCTGCTCGAGAACGTGCAGAAGCCGTTCGGCGACCCGCTTGTGGGCGGCGTGTCCACCCAGCAGAACGTGTACCAGCGCGAGTCCAGCGTCTGGCGCCGGATCGCCGACTGGCTCGTCAACCTGCGCTACTTCAACTACGTGCCCGCGATGGGCCGCGCCGGAGCGGTGCCCTGCATCTCGGGCCGCACCGCCGTGTATCGCAAGGCTGCCGTGCTTCCGGTGCTGGACAGCCTCGAGAACGAGTTCTTCCTCGGCAAGCGCTGCATCTCCGGGGACGACGGCCGGCTCACCTGGCTGATCCTCGCATCCGGATACCGCACGGTTCACCAGCGCTCGGCGAAGGCGCTGTCGATGTTCCCGTCGACGTTCGGGGCGTTCGTCAAACAGCGCGTGCGGTGGAGTCGCAACTCCTACCGTTGCTACCTCACGGCGATCGCCAAGGGCTGGCTCTGGCGGGTGCCGTTCGTCACCAAGGTGACGGTGCTCCAGATCCTCCTCACCCCTGTGACGATGGGACTGACCATCGCCTACCTGCTCCTCAGCCGCCTGGAGGTCTCGTGGCTCGGCGCCGTCGTCGTGATCGCCTGGCTGCTGCTCGGCCGCGGCATCCGGGGCTTCTCGCACCTGCGCCGGCACCCCCTGGAGATCTTCCTGCTGCCTCTGGTCGCCCTCGTGGTGATCTTCATCGCGCTGCCGGTGAAGGTCTTCGCGTTCTTCACGATGAACAAGCAGGGCTGGTTGACGCGTCACGCCGGTTCGATCGGCGGCGATGGACAGACCGCGCGCACCCTCATCGAGGTGACCGCATGACCACCGCGATGCGTTTCCTCTCCGCCTCCATCGCCGCGACGCTGGGACTCGGTCTGGTCGCGGCGGGGGCGACGGCATCTTCCGCCGCTCCCGGCACGCCCGATTCCTCTTCGGGCGCTGCTTCCCTCCTCGACGACACCCCCGTCGCCGGGGACGGCTACCCGGGTGACCCCGACGCCGAAGCCACTCTGGTTGCCAGCGAGGTCCGCCGCGTCATCGACCTCGAGAGCATGATCGGGACGGCTCGTCAGCTCGGCCTCTCGCAGAGCAAGCCCTATCGCCTGGCAGTGGGAACGACCCCGTCGCTCGTGCTGGTCGCCCGCGGCGCCCCGTACACGCTCGACGAGCTGGCCGCGATCGCGCCGCGCACGATCACGCGTGGCGACGACGGCGTCTACCTGATGACGGAGAACATCGTGATCGCCGCCGGCGCCACCCTCCGCATCGCCGGCCAGGAAGGTGTCGTGCTGCACCTGGCCTCCGGTCCGGAGGGCTTCGTGTCGATCGTGGCCGCGGGAGGCTCACTCTCGGTGAAGGGCGGCGATGACCTGCCGGTGGCCATCTCCAGTTGGAACCCGGTGATCGGCACCC
>JBDSKH010000145.1:0-3101 GCA_039917005.1 Pseudolysinimonas sp. | reverse complement strand
GTCGCCAGCTGCCCACCCGGGGTGTCGTGGGTGTGCACGTGCACCGGCAGGTCGAAGCGCTCGCGCAATGCAGCGACGAGCTTCTCGGCAGCGCCGGCCCGCAGCAGCCCCGCCATGTCCTTGATCGCCAGGATGTGAGCGCCGGCCGCAACCATGTCGTCGGCGAGCCGCAGGTAGTAGTCGAGCGTGTAGAGGTCTTCCGCCGGATCGAGGAGGTTGCCCGTGTAGCAGAGCGCCACCTCGGCGACCGCCGTCCCCGTGGCGAGGACGGCGTCGACGGCCGGCTTCAGCTGGTCGACGTCGTTCAGGGCGTCGAAGATGCGGAAGATGTCCACTCCGGTCGATGCCGCCTCGGCGACGAAGGCATCCGTGACCGCCGTCGGATACGGCGTGTAGCCGACCGTATTGCGGCCGCGCAACAGCATCTGGATCGCGATGTTCGGCAGCGCCTCGCGCATCGCGGCGAGCCGCTCCCACGGGTCCTCGCCAAGGAAGCGGAGGGCCACGTCGTAAGTCGCGCCGCCCCACGCCTCCACGCTGAGCAGGCCGGGGGTGAGACGGGCCACGTGCGGCATCACCGCCACGAGGTCCTTGGTGCGCACGCGCGTCGCGAGCAGGGATTGGTGGGCGTCGCGGAACGTCGTGTCGGTCACCGCGAGCGGGGTCTGCGCGCGGAGGGCGGCGGCGAAGCCGGCGGGGCCGAGCTCGAGGAGACGCTGGCGGGAGCCGGCCGGAGCCGGGATGTCGAGGTCGACCGCCGGCAGCTTCAGGGCCGGATCGATGGCGCCCTCGCCGTCGCCGTTGGGCTGGTTCACGGTCACATCCGCGAGCCAGTTGAGGATCTTCGTGCCGCGGTCCTTCGACTGGTGACCGCGCACCAGCCACGGCCGCTCCTCGATGAACGAGGTGCTCAGATCGCCGGCCACGAAATCCGGGTCGTCGAGCACGGCCTGCAGGAACGGGATGTTGGTGGTCACGCCGCGCAGGCGGAATTCGGCGAGTCCTCGGCGGGCACGCATGACGGCCGTGGCGAAGTCTCGTCCGCGGCACGTCATCTTGACGAGCATCGAATCGAAGTGCGGGCTGACCTGCGAACCCCCGGCGACGGTCCCGCCGTCGAGCCGGATGCCGGCGCCGCCCGGCGAGCGGTAGGTCGTGATCTTGCCCGTGTCGGGACGGAAGCCCGCCGCCGGATCTTCGGTCGTGATTCGGCATTGCAGGGCCGCGCCGCGCAGGTGCAGGTCGTCCTGCAGCAGGCCGAGCTCGGCGAGGGTCTCCCCTGCAGCGATGCGCATCTGCGACTGGACGAGGTCGACATCGGTGACCTCCTCGGTCACGGTGTGCTCGACCTGGATGCGCGGGTTCATCTCGATGAAGACATGCTGACCCGCACGCTCCCCCGCCGTGTCGAGCAGGAACTCGACGGTACCGGCGTTGACGTAGCCGATCGACTTCGCGAAGGCGATCGCGTCGCGGTGCATCGCCTGCCGGATCTTCTCGTCGAGGTTCGGTGCCGGGGCGATCTCGATTACCTTCTGGTGGCGGCGCTGCACAGAGCAGTCGCGCTCGAACAGGTGCACGGTCTCGCCGGTGGCATCCGCGAGGATCTGCACCTCGATGTGCCGCGGCCGCACGACGGCCTGCTCGATGAACATGGTGGGGTCGCCGAAGGCGCTGTCCGCCTCGCGCATCGCGGCCTCGAGCGCCTCGCGCAGGTCGTCCCGCTCGTCGACACGCCGCATCCCGCGACCGCCGCCCCCCGCGACCGCCTTCGCGAACACCGGGAAGCCGATCTCGTCGGCTCCCTTCACGAGCTCGTCGATGTCCTTGGATGCCGGGGTCGACTTGAGAACGGGAACACCGGCCGCGATCGCGTGGTCCTTCGCGGTCACCTTGTTGCCGGCCATCTCGAGCACGTGGCTGCCCGGGCCGATGAATGTGATGCCGGCCTCCGCCGCCGCCTGCGCGAGATCGGGGTTCTCGGAGAGGAATCCGTATCCGGGGTAGATCGCGTCGGCTCCGGACTCCTTCGCGACGCGGATGATCTCGGAGACGTCGAGGTACGCCCTGACGGGGTGCCCCTCCTCGCCGATCAGGTAGGCCTCGTCGGCTTTCAGGCGATGCAGCGAGTTGCGGTCCTCGTACGGGTACACCGCGACTGTCGCGGCACCCAGCTCGTATGCGGCGCGCATCGCCCGGATCGCGATCTCGCCACGGTTGGCCACCAGGATCTTGCGGAACATGCGGTCCTTTCGTCGGAACGAGGTGGCGTTCCCGGCGCGCGGCGGACACACCCGAACAGGTGCCGCCGTGGTTTGGGTTCTCTCAGACTACTGACGGTAGGTTCGTATCCGTGCATGTGCTCAGCGTGAGCTCCCTCAAGGGAGGCGTGGGAAAGACCACGGTCACGCTCGGCCTGGCATCCGCCGCCTTCGCCAAGGGCCTCTCTACCCTCGTGGTGGACCTCGACCCGCAGTCGGACGTCTCGACCGGCATGGATATCGCGGTCGCCGGACACCTCAACGTCGCCGACGTCCTCGCCTCCCCCAAGGAGAAGATTGTGCGGTCGGCGATCGCGCCGAGTGGCTGGACCAAAGGACGCCCCGGCACCATCGATGTGCTGATCGGGTCGCCCTCGGCGATCAACTTCGACGGGCCGCATCCCAGCATCCGCGACATCTGGAAGCTCGAAGAGGCGCTCGCCCACGTCGAGAAGGATTACGAGCTCGTGCTCATCGACTGCGCGCCCTCTCTCAATGCCCTCACGCGCACAGCGTGGGCGGCATCCGACCGGGTCGCCGTAGTGACCGAGCCCGGCCTGTTCTCCGTCGCCGCCGCCGATCGCGCCCTGCGAGCGATCGAGGAGATCCGCCGCGGGCTGTCGCCCCGCCTGCAGCCGCTCGGCATCATCGTCAACCGTGCGCGCGTGCAGTCGCTCGAGCACCAGTTCCGCATCAAGGAGCTGCGCGACATGTTCGGCCCGTTGGTGCTGTCGCCGCAGTTGCCCGAGCGCACCTCGTTGCAGCAGGCGCAGGGCGCCGCCAAGCCGCTGCACATCTGGCCCGGCGAGAGCGCACAAGAGATGGCGCGCAACTTCGATC
>JBDSKH010000144.1:0-8001 GCA_039917005.1 Pseudolysinimonas sp. | reverse complement strand
GGGGGAACGCCATCGGCGCCGGATCCGGCGCAACTACGGTGCAGGCGTCCGGCCGGCGGCATGGTGGGCTCGGTTGTACGCCACAGCCGTGTTTGCGATCGCGCGGGCGAAGCTGCTGCGCCGCAGGTCGTCGCGTGCGGCACCTGCACCCCGAGCGTCTACGCGGGCGGTGCCGCCTGCGCGCGCAGCAGATCGCGGATCTCGGTCAGCAGCTCCAGCTCGTTCGGCGGCTGATCGACGGGCTTCTCGTCCTTCTTCTTCGCGAACGAGACCCTCTTGAGGTAGTTCATCGGCACGATGAGGGCGAAGTACACGACGGTCGCGACCAGCAGGAACTGGATCAGCGCCGAGAGCACGAGACCCCACGAGAGGACGATGTCGTTCTCGGTGCCCGCCGCGTCGCGCAGCACGACACCCGCGCCCGCGAGGTCGTTCGCGTTGAAGATCAGGGCGATGACCGGATTGAAGACGCCCATCACGAGCCCGTTGACGATCCCGGTGAAGGCGGCGCCGATCACGACGGCCACGGCCAGATCGATCACGTTGCCGCGCAGGATGAACTCGCGGAACCCCTTCAGCATGGCTACTCCTTCTTGGCGGTGGCGGGTTTCGAAACGGGGGACTTCGAAGGCTTCGAGGAGGCTGGTGCCGGCGTCGACGCCGGAGCGCTCGAGCCGGATGCCGCCGTCTCCTTAGCCGCGGAGCCGCCGGTGCCCCCGGATTCGCCGGCACCACCGGTGCCGCCAGTGCCGCCTGAGCCCGACGAGCCGCCCGCAGCATCCGCCCCCGCCTTCTCCTTCTTCTCCCGCGCCTTCGTCTCTCCGGCGCGCGAGTCGTTGCGGTAGAACCCCGAGCCGCTGAACGACACCCCGACGGCGTGGAACAGCTTGCGCAGCTTGCCCCCGCACGGTGCCCCATCGATGATCTGGGGGCAGACCGTCAGCGAGTCGTCGGTGAACGCCTGCTGGATGTCGAAGGCCGTTCCGCACTCGGTGCAACGGTAGGAATAGGTGGGCATGAGTCCTCAGGGACGGTAGGGGGACGGGCGAGCGCGCGTCAGAACGTGACGATGCCGCTGGGCGTGACGACGCCGGTGACCGGCATGTCGTGACGCTCTCGCGGCACCGAGTCGACGAGCTCGTCGTCGAAGATCACAGCATAGACGGGCGGGCACTTCTCCATCGATCCCAGGGTCTTGTCGAAGTAGCCGCGCCCCCACCCCATCCGCATGCCCTCGCGGTCGACGGCCGCCGCGGGGATCACGATGAGGTCGACGTCGTTGATCGCGATCGGCCCGAGCAGTTCGGTGGCCGGGGTGGGCAGGCCCAGGATGTCGAGCTCCTCGTCGCCGCCGTCGTACGGCGCCCAGTCCAGCAGTCCGTCTTCGCGCGAGACCGGGAGCAGTACCCGGATGTCCTCCCCGCATGCCCAGGACACGAAGTCGCGGGTGCCGGGCTCGTCGGGCAGCGAGAGATAGGCCGAGATGGAGCGCGCCTTCAGGTCGCCGGCCAGGTCGATCAGATGCTGGGTGATCGCGGTCGAGGCGCTCGCGCGCTCGGTCGACGTGCGGATCCGCCGGCGTTCCCGGATCTGGGCGCGCAGAGCGCGTTTCTCCGATTCGGCTGCATCCGGCACGATCCCGAGTCTAAAGCTCAGGGCCGGATTGTTAGCCTGAGGTATGCCCTTCACGATCACCAAGGCCGTCATCCCTGTCGCCGGCCTGGGAACGCGCTTCCTGCCCGCGACCAAGGCGATGCCCAAAGAGATGCTGCCCGTCGTCGACAAGCCCGCGATCCAGTACGTCGTCGAAGAGGCCGTCGCGGCCGGCCTGCACGACGTTCTCATGATCACCGGGCGCAACAAGACCGCTCTCGAGAACCACTTCGACAAGGTGGGCGAGCTCGAGGCGGTGCTGAGGTCGAAGGGCGAGGACGAAAAGCTAGAGAAGGTGCGGTTCGCGACCGATCTCGCCGACGTCCACTACGTACGGCAGGGCGATCCCATGGGTCTCGGCCACGCGGTGCTTCGCGCCAAGATGCACGTCGGCCCCGAGCCCTTCGCCGTGCTGCTCGGTGACGACATCATCGACGAGCGCGACCCGCTTCTGACCCGGATGCTGCAGGTCCAGTCCGAGCGCAGCACGACCGTGATCGCGCTGCTGGAGGTCGACCCCGCCATCGCCCACCTGTACGGCGTCGCACAGGTCGAGCCGACCGACGAGGACGACGTCGTGCGCGTCACCGGGCTGGTCGAGAAGCCGGTCTTCGGCACTGCGGCGTCGAACCTGGCCGTCATCGGCCGCTACGTGCTGCGTCCGGAGGTGTTCGACGTGCTCGAGAACACTCCGCCCGGCAAGGGCGGCGAGATCCAGCTCACCGACGCCCTGCAGGTTCTCGCGGGGCAGCCGGAGACGGGGGGCGTGTACGGCGTGGTGTTCCGCGGCCGCCGCTACGACACCGGCGATCGCCTCGACTACCTGAAGGCCATCGTGCAACTCGCGAGCGACCGTGAGGATCTCGGGCCTGATTTTCGCCCGTGGCTGCGCGATTTCGCCGCTACGCTTTCCGACGATGAGACTGCATGATCGATGAGCGCAAAAATCCCGACGCTCCGTGACGGGGCGGTGACGCTTCGCCCCATCAGGCTCCGGGATGCTCGCGTGCTCGAGCGGGAACTCGCGTCCAACCGTGGCTGGCTGCGGCAATGGGAGGCCACCAACCCCCACGGGCCGGTCAGCTTCGATACGCGCGCCAGCATCCGGGCCCTGCTCGTCAACGCGCGCACCGGTGCCGGGCTTCCGTTCGCGATCGAAGTCGACGGCGAATTCGCGGGCCAGCTGAACGTGTCATCGATCGCCTTCGGGTCGCTGTCGTCGGCATCCATCGGGTACTGGGTCGCCGAACGATTCGCGGGCCGCAACGTCACCCCGACGGCGGTCGCCCTCGCGACCGATCATGTGTTCTTCTCGCTCGGGCTGCACCGCATGGAGATCTGCATCCGGCCCGAGAACGCGCCGAGCTTGCGGGTGACCGAGAAGCTCGGGTTCCGTTACGAGGGGCTGCGCCGCCGTTTCATCCACATCAACGGGGACTGGCGCGACCACTTCTGCTTCGCCCTCACCGTCGAGGAGCTTCCGCAGGGCGTGCTGCAGCGCTGGAAGGACGGCAAGGTGCCGGCCGTCGGGTACGTGCCCGAGGCCGACCGGAACGCCGCCCAGAAAGCGATCCGCCTGGGCGGCTGAGCAGCGCGCCCGCTAGATCCAGACGAACGGGATCGTCGCCGTCATGATCGCCGTGACGGTGAAGATCGTCATTCCGATCGCGATCAGGATCCACTTCATCCGCGGTGCGCGAACGACGGCCGCGATGCCGAGAAGGAACAGGGTGATCGCCATCAGCGCGGTGTAGAAGCCGAGCTGATCGCCGGCGGCGCCCAGCTGGTTGCCTTCCTCGCGCAGCGACTCGGAGTAGGCGGCCTCATCCTCGTAGCCGCTGAACCGTGCCTGCAGATAGGAATCCTCGTCGAGGGGGTAGTGATAGAAGTCGGGCTCCGACTCGTCGAGCGCTGCGGCCGACTGGATGGCGGCGTCGAGATCCTCCGAGACCCCGATGAAGTAGATCTCGTCGTACTTGCCGGCCGCGTCGGCGGCCGTCACAGGGTCGGCGCTCTGCGCGTCGATGTTCAGCTCGGCGAGGCGCAGCACGGTCTGCGCGTCCTGCACGTACTGCTGATTGCCCTCGAGATAGAGCGACTCGGCGAGCGTGCCTGAGGCCTCGCTCTGGGAGATCTTGTCGTCGCTGTGGCCACCGTAGAGGCCGGATTGGAACGACGTGTAGGCGGTCGCGACCGACACGATGCCCAGGAAGATGACGACGATCAGCTCGACGTTCGCGAAGATGCGCGATCCGGTCGACTTCTTGTCGGTGGATGAGGTGGATTCGGCCATGTCGGGGTTCCTCGTGAGGTCGGAGCAGGGTAGCTGACCGAACACTACCGCCCGCCGGAAGGCCGCAACGCCGCAACGCCTGACCGCCACATCCCGGAACCGCTCGTACCGTGGCCCCATGGAACTCACCAGCGCAGGCACGGCGATCATGCTCGCCGTCGCCGCAGGGCTCTGGTTCCTCTATCTCGTGCCGACCTGGGTGCGCCGTCGCGAGTACCTGGCGACTGAGCGCACGGCGACCCGGCTGCAGCAGACCATGCGGGTGCTGGCCGAGACGGCCGAGATCCCCGACTCCGTGCGGATCGCCGCGACGGCCCGTGAGGCGGCTCGCGGCGAGCGGGTGCTGCGC
The DNA here is from genome assembly GCA_039917005.1 of Pseudolysinimonas sp. GTDB lineage: Bacteria > Actinomycetota > Actinomycetes > Actinomycetales > Microbacteriaceae > JBDSKH01. Next base: position 3,706 of record JBDSKH010000144.1, on the reverse strand, counting down.
GCGCAGCAGAGGCGGGCGGATGCGATGGTCGCCCGCCAGGTGCGCGCCGAGCGTGCGGCGACTCCCGCTTCGATGCCGCGGGCCCGAAACCTTTCGATCCCGGGCGAAACCGCAGCGGCGCTACGACGCCAGCGACTGCGTCGCACCCGGCGCATGGTCAGCCTGCTGATGGTCGGGGCGACGCTGCTCGGGCTCACCCAGATCTGGCTGATCGCGACCACCGGTGCCGCGCTCGGGTCCTGGCTGGTGCTCGCGGCCGCCCTCGCCCTCGGGGGGGTCGCGATCGCGGCGCAGCGCGGACTCGACGCCCGCGCGATGCCCCGCGTGGCCGCACCCGCGCGAGCGGCACGGCGTGCGAGCACGCTCCTGCCGCGCGAGCTGCCGGTGCGCCGGCCGATCGACCCCGCCCCGTGGACGCCCGTGCCGGTGCCGGAGCCGCTGTATCTCTCCAAGCCGCCGGTGCAGCGCGCGACACCCGCCGTGGACGCCGGAACCCTGCTCAGGCAGGCCGCGGCGCAGCAGGAAGAGGCGGAGCGCGCCGCCCGCCCCGCGGCGCCCGTCACCCCGTTGCGGGCCGATCCGCCCGCCGCCTCACGCGCCAGCCGCTACGCCGGCATGGGCGTGCTCGACCCCTCCGACAGCACTGTGACCGACCTCGACGAGGTACTGCGTCGTCGTCGCTCTGCCGGATGACGCGGGGCTGGCTGAAGCTGGGTGCCGGATGACATCCCTCGACGCGCATCAGGAGTACGAGGAGCTCGGCCTGCCGGACGGCGCGCTAGACGCCGACCCGATCGTGCAGTTCGCGGCCTGGCTTCGGGATGCCGAAGCGGCCGGTCTCCCCGACCCGAACGCGATGGTGGTCGGCACCGTCGAGCCGGACGGACGTCCCACCTCGCGCACCGTGCTGCTCAAGGGGCTCGACGGTGGGCAGTTCGCCTTCTTTACGAATCGTGATTCGCACAAGGGAACGGCGCTCGCACACGAGTCGCGGGTGTCGCTGCTCTTCCCCTGGTACGCGTTGCACCGTCAGGTGCGGGTCGAAGGGACGGCGGAGGTCGCACCCGACGCGGTCAGCGACGAGTACTGGGCAACGCGCCCTCGTGGATCGCAGCTCGGCGCCTGGGCGAGCGCCCAGTCTGAGCCGATTGCCAGCCGGGCCGACCTCGACGCCCGGCAGACGGCGGTCGATGCCCGGTTCGACGGAATCGAGACCGTGCCGCGACCGCCGTACTGGGGCGGATACCTGGTGACCCCGGAATCCATCGAGTTCTGGCAGGGGCGGTTATCGCGCCTGCACGACCGCTTCTTCTACGAGCGCGGCGGCGACGCGTGGATCAGCACGCGCTTGCAACCCTGACTCTGTTCGCCTGATATTGTTGGGGACTTCCGGGCCCTTAGCGCAGTTGGTAGCGCGTCTCGTTCGCAATGAGAAGGTCAGGGGTTCGATTCCCCTAGGGTCCACCGAATCGCTTCGTATGCACGTGACGAACCGGAGGTGCTCCCCTAGGGTCCACGACACCGCATCCCCCAGCGGGATCGCTACCCGCTGACCCATGCGGTGACACCGAATTCTCCGAGAACGACGCCACAACTCTCGGAGACATCGGCGAAGGCAAGTCTCCAAGCGGTGGACCCCGGATCCACCTCGTATGTGCCCGCGGCCGCTTTCAACCGGTCAAGAGCAGAATTCACATCGGTGTCGTCCGACGGGTGGATCCGATCCAGCATGCTGACCGCGAGGTACATCGCCCCTTGGAACTCCTCCCCGGGTATCCGGCCGGTCGCCTTCCCCCTCTCCATGTTGTAAACCAAGGTGCCCAGGTTGGAGAGCTCCCAGCACACGTCCTTGGCGGATGCGACGGCAGAGGCCGAATCGGGCGTGGGCGTGGGCGCGGCCGTACACGATGTGACGCAGGCGGTCAGGAGTATCGACGCCATCAGCGCCGGGGCCACACGGCTTCCTTGCGCGCGGCGTCGTACTGACGCCGCTCGTATCGGATCGACATCGACCTGAACAAGCTGGCTCATGGACGGCACCTCTCGGCGGACACGACGTGAACTCGATGTGAGCACGAGTCAAGTCTGGGTGCGATGTCGATGGTTGGCAATGTTTCGGTAGCCTCAGCCATGGTGCGAGGAGGCTCACGGTGAAGGGCAAAGACCTCATCGGGCGTGCGGGTGGCGCCCTCGGCAGAGCCGGCGGCGCGGTCACGGAGGCGGGTGGCGCGGCCAAAGATCGTGCGACCCAGGCGGGTGGCGCGGCAAAAGACCGCGCGACCCGGGCTGGCGATGCCGCCAAGGATCGCGCGAGCGATGCGCTCAAGGGCCTCTCCGAACGCGTCCCGGGCATGCTCGTCGAGATCGGCAGCCCCGGCGTCCCGCTCGAGGCGCCATGGGGTATCGGCTTCGGACGGTTTCTCGCCGACACCGCGGGCATCCCCGAGAAGGCGCGGGGGGTCACCAAGCTCCTCGACCGGTTCGGTCAGCTCGAGATCTCGAGAGAGCACCTCTCCATCGACGGCAACAAGGTCGCCTGGAGCGACATGACGGGCATCACGTTCGGCTCGCCGACCGATGCGTTCACGACGGGGGCCGTCGATCAGGCGGTGCAGCGCCTCACCTCGTCGTTGCCGAAGTTCCCCGGCCGCAAGGCGCTGATCAAACTGGCCATCCAGGTACTGGCGACGGTCTGCCTCGCGGTCAAGGCGACCATCGCCGACTTCGACACCTCGGGTGGCGAACCGATACCGATGACGATCCAGTACGGCGGCAAGCTGCGGCGCAAGGAGGTGCGGCTCGGGCTCTTCGCGTCGCTGCTGTCAGTCTCGAAGCCCGACGTCGCATCCGCCATCAACGACCTGGCCGCACAGCACGCCGTCACGGTGACCGTGAACAAGCCGTCGCGCGCGATCGCTGCGGCCGCAGCTATCGGTGCGATCGCCGGCCGGCTGACCAAGCGGGCGGAGGAGCCGGTGCCCGAGGCTCCGCCGGAACTCGAGGCTTTGCCGGACGCCGACGTTGCCGACGACTAGACCGATCAGGTCGCGACGAGCAACGCGATTCCGAGAACGGCCGGGAACACCGTCGGGATGAACGGCGGCGCGAACCACGGCGTGAACGCGCGGTAGCCGACGATGAACACCGCGCCCATCGCGATGCCGATCCAGCCGATCACGGCGAGCCGGGGGTCGGCGAGGATCGCGCTCGCGCCCAAGGCGATGCCCGCGGCGTTGGCCAGGTAGACGTACGTCGAGTGGATGGTGCCGCCGAAGGCGTGCCAGGTGGCGAGGCCGGCCGGGATCGGGTCGCCCGCGCTGATGGCTGACGCGGCAGCCCCGTCGACTCCGTGCCGAATTGCGATGCCGACCAGGTAGACGGCCGCGGCGAAAAGGAACAGCAGCATCGCGATCCATGCAGCGGTGCCAGCCGGCCAGGAGGATTGAATCGACTGCCACACCCCGATCCCCGCGGTGGTGCCGACTACTCCCGCGGCCATCCAGCCATGGATCCACGTCCATCTCCGTCGACGCGTGGCCACATTCCGGATGACGGCCTCGGTGTCGCCCTGGAAGACCCTCGGATCCCATGCGGCGGCGCCGATCATGAAGAGGACGGGTCCGGCGATGAGCGCCCATCCGGCACAATCGGTCAGTGCGGGGTCCACGACGCCGAGGGTAGCGTCAGTCGATCGCCCGTGTCGACT
>JBDSKH010000143.1:0-5800 GCA_039917005.1 Pseudolysinimonas sp. | reverse complement strand
GGTGTTCGTCGACGCCGATCAGCTGATCGCCGGCCTCGACGCCACGGTCGCCGACATCTCGGACTAGCTCAGACCAGATCTTCGTCGAGCCGGCGATTCATGATCGCGTGGTCGCGGTGCTCGGGGAGCTCACAGACGTCGCCGTCACAGGATGCCGCGTCTGCGTCTCCGAGGATCTGCAGTTGGGGGATGGCGTCGCTCATGCGGCGGGCTCCTTCGCGTTTCGCACCTGTTCGAGCACGTTAGCGAACGTGGCAGTCTCCTGGGCGCCGGACACCCCGAACTGCCCCTCGAACACGAAGAACGGAACGCCCTGGATGCCGTACTCCGTCGCCTGCGCGACGTCGGCCTTCACCGCTGGGAGGTACTGATTCTCGCTGAGGGCCCGCACGACATCCTGACGGTCGAAGCCGAGACCGGCCGCCAGGTCGGCGAGGTCGTCGATGCGGCCGACATGCCCGCCGTCGAGGAAGTAGGACTTGAGCAGCGCCTCCTTCATCTCGAGCTGACGGCCGTGCGCCTTGGCGTAGTGCAGCAGCTCGTGCGCCTTCACCGTGTTGGTCTGATGCATGTGCTCGTAGTCGTACTCGAGCCCGACGGAGGATGCGATCCCGCGCACGCGCTCGATCATCTGCTCGACCTGCGGCATCGGGAGGCCCTTGCGCTCTGCGAGGTACTGGGCCGGCGTCCCGTCGTACTCGACGGGGGTATCGGGGGCGAGCTCGAAGGAGTGGTACTCGACCTCGACATCGCCGTCGAACGCATCCACGGCCGCCTCGAACTTGCGCTTGCCGATGTAGCACCAGGGGCACTGCACGTCCGACCAGATGTCGACCTTGATGGGTTTGCTCACACGGGGGGCAACGGCGCGGGAACCTGCGGCATTCCTGCTTCATCGATCGCGGGGGCAGGATCGACCCGCCCGCCGAGCCGCACGATCCCCTTGCGCTTCGCGAGCCACAGGACCCAGGCGACCCAGACACCCGTGGCGATGAGCGTCGAGCCGACCACCAGGACGACCTCCGCGGGATTGGACGCCGTCTCGGACTCGTTCACCGTGGTTCCGTAGACACCCGACGCGAGGAACAAGAACGCCGAGATGTTGTTGAGCGCGTGGTAGGTGATACCGGCTTCCAAACCACCGGTGCGCCAGACAACGTAGGCCGCACCCAGGCCGAAGATCGCGACGCTCGCGAGACCGGCCGCGTCGTAGATGTGCAGCGACGCGAAGGCCGCCGTCGGCACGATGATCGCGACCGGCGCGTAGCGCACCCAGGATCCCAGCATCTGCGCGAGGAAACCACGGAAGACGTATTCCTCGGCGGCGGCCTGGAACGGAGTCAGAACCAGGATGATGGCAACGCACCCGAGGAACAGCACCGGTTCGGTCGTGACGCCGCCCAGCGCCTCCTCGCCGAACATCGAGCCGATCAGGATCGGAACGACGGTGGCCGCGACGACGATGACGAACGCCGGCACGGACGATTGCCATAGCCACCGCCAGCGCAGCCGGAACGCCACCGAATGCCGGACGCCGGTCGGACGCAGACCTGTCGAGAGCAGGGCGAGATGGACGGCCGGGAGCATGACCGCCAGGCTGCCGAGCGCCAGCAGCAGGCTGATCGGTGACGCCGCGTCGAGGACCGCGAGATCCCCCAGGTCGGATTGCAACCGCGCCGGGTCGTCGATCGAGACTCGGCCTGTCACGACCGCCAGGACCAGGACCGGAACGGCGACCACCACCGAGAAGACCACGTAGTACACCCCCGCGAGCAGCAACGCGACGAGCGGCCGCCACCAGCGGAAGCCGTCGAGCGTGCGGAAGAGCCGGTGGTACGGCTGCTTCGCGAGGTCGGCCGTCACGCGCCGAGGAGACGTTCGGCCAGGTATCCCGTCAGCCGATCGAGCGAGACGCGCTCCTGTGACATGGTGTCGCGCTCGCGCACGGTCACGGCCTTGTCGTCGAGGGTCTCGAAATCGATGGTGACCGCGAACGGCGTGCCGATCTCATCCTGACGCCGGTAGCGACGGCCGATGGCGCCGGCGTCGTCGAACTCGATCATCCAGTTCTGACGCAGCGCGTCGGCAACCTCTTTCGCGACCGGCGACAACTGCTCGTTGCGCGACAGCGGCAGGACCGCGACCTTGACGGGCGCGAGGCGCCGGTCGAGGCGCAACACGGTGCGCTTGTCGACGCCGCCCTTGGTGTTGGGCGCCTCATCCTCGGCGTAGGCATCCACGAGGAACGCCATCAGCGCGCGGGTGAGCCCGAACGCCGGCTCGATCACGTAGGGGATCCAGCGCTCGTTCTTGGTCTGATCGAAGTACGACAGGTCGACGCCCGACTTCTCGGAATGCGTCTTCAAGTCGAAGTCGGTGCGGTTCGCGACGCCCATGAGCTCGCCCCATTCGTTACCCGCGAACCGGAACCTGTATTCCAGATCCACGGTCTTCTTCGAGTAGTGCGACAGCTTCTCCTGCGGGTGCTCGAAGCGGCGCAGGTTCTCGGGCGTGATGCCGAGACCGAGGTACCACGCCTCGCAGGCGTCGATCCAGTACTCGAACCACTCCTCGTCGGTCCCGGGCTCGACGAAGAACTCCATCTCCATCTGCTCGAACTCGCGCGTGCGGAAGATGAAGTTGCCGGGAGTGATCTCATTGCGGAAGCTCTTGCCCACCTGTGCGATGCCGAACGGCGGCTTCATACGCGCCGACGACAGCACGTTGGCGAAGTTCACGAAGATGCCCTGCGCCGTCTCGGGCCGCAGGTACGCCATACCCTCCTCGTCGTCGACCGGTCCGAGGAACGTCTTCAGCAGCCCCGAGAAGTTGCGCGGCTCCGTCCAGGCGCCGGGCTGGCCGGTGTCGGGGTCGTTGATGTCGGCGAGACCGTTGGTCGGCGGGCGGCCGTGCTTGGCCTCGTACGCCTCGAGCAGATGATCGGCACGGAAGCGCTTGTGAGTGTGCAGCGACTCCACGAGCGGGTCGGAGAACACCTCGACATGCCCGGATGCCTCCCACACCTGGCGCGGCAGGATGACCGACGAGTCGATGCCGACGATGTCGTCACGGCTCTGCACCATGAACTTCCACCACTCGCGCTTGATGTTCTCTTTCAGCGCCGTGCCGAGCGGCCCGTAGTCCCATGCCGACCGCGAACCGCCGTAGATCTCTCCGGCCTGGTACACGAACCCACGGCGCTTGGCGAGGGAGATGATCGAGTCGAGAGGGTTCGGGGTTGCCACCCCGGAAGCTTACCGGGGGCTAGCGGAGGGTCTTGAGCACGGCATCCACGTCGCTTTCGTCGTTCCAGAGATGGAACGCCGCACGCAGCCGGCCCGCACGCCCGGACACCTTGATGCCGTTGTCGATCAGCTTCTTGACGTCGCCGCCCGACTCGTCGGGCCAGGTCACGATCGCCTGATGCTGCTGCGGGATGCCGAGGCCGTCGCAGAGCGCGTCGCCCAACGTCGTGGTGCGCTCCCAGATCTCGGGGATATCGAGCCCGGCGAAGAGGTCGAGCGCCTGCTCGGCGCCGATCGTCGCCTGCCACGCGGGCGAGACGTCGAAGCGTCGGGCGTCGGTCGCCAGCTTCATCTCGGGGCCGTAGATGTTCGTCCACCGGCCATCGCCTCCGGCGTACCAGCCGGCATGAATGGGGGTGAGCAGCGAGCCCGCGCGCTCGTTCACGGTCATGAACGCGACGCCGCGCGGTGAGCACAGCCACTTGTAGGCGTGGCAGGCCGTGATGTCGTACTGCGATGCGTCGAAGGGGGTCACGCCCGCACCCTGGGTCGAGTCGCAGAATGTCAGCACGTCGTGCGCCGCTGCGGCCTCGAGCACCGCCGCCACGTCGGCGACCTTGCCGTTCGACGACTGCACGAGCGAGAACGCGACCAGCCAGGTCTCGTCGGTGAGCGACTCGGCGAGCGCCTCGAGGGGCACGCTGCGCACCTTCCGCCCGCGGACGGCGAACGGGAACACGATCGACGTGAAGTCGCCGTCGACGCAGACCACCTCGGCGCCGTCGGGGGCGCTGGCGGCGATGACGGAGGCGATCGTCGAGGTCTGGGTGGCGTAGGCGACAGACGAGGCCGACACGTTGACGAGCCGCGCATAGTGCGCGCGTGAGTTGTCGACCGTGATGTCGTAGCCCATGGGGTCGCGGTCGGCGGCCTCCCACGCGTTGAGGTCGGCGCGCATGGCGGCGACCGCCTTCTTGGGTGGCAGGCCGATGGATGCGGCGGCGAGGTAGCCGCGGACTCCGGTGAACTGGTCGATGGCATCGGCGAGGGCAGCGCTGGTCACCTGTCTAGGGTGCGTCGGAACGATCCATGCCACAAGGACATGAGTCGGATGCCTTTGATCACATATCGTTATGCCTCATGACGACCATGCACAATCCGCCCACGCTCTACCCGCCGTACCGCGCGTACGCCCACGCGGCCGAGGTGCCGCCCGGTGCACGCCTGCTCGTCATCGCCGGACTGAACGGATACGAAGCCGATGGCGTGACGATGCCCGCGGGTTTCGACGAGCAGGCGGAGCTCATCTGGACGTATCTCGAAGCCGCTCTGGATGCTGCAGGCATGACCGTCGCCGATCTGATCTCGCTGCGCTTCTACCTCGCCGACCCGGCGGATGACGAGGCGAATGTGCAGATTCTGATGCGGCACCTGGGCGATCACCGGGTCCCTCGCACTGTGCTCAGCGCTCGTCTGCTCGAACCGGCCTGGAAGATCGAGATCGAAGCGATGGCGGCACGGATATGAGCGACCTCGACCTGCATTCGGTGCGCATCGTCCGCGCCATCGCCGAACACGGCACCATCAGCGGCGCCGCCCGCGCCCTCGGATACAGCCAGCCCGCGATCAGCCAACATCTGCGGCGAGCGGAGGCGAGACTCGGCGTCCCGCTGCTCGTGCGCGCGGGCCGCGGCGTGCGTCTGACCGAGCCCGGGCAGGTGCTCGCCCGCCATGCCATCGCGATCTCGTCGGCCATGGACGCCGCAAATGGCGAGCTGGCCGATCTGCTCGGCCTCCGCACCGGCACTGTGCGGCTCGCCGGATTCCCCACCGCGTCGTCGACCCTCGTGCCTCGGCTCCTGCGCCGGATGCGGGAGTTGCATCCCGGCATCACCGTCAGCTACATCGAGTCGGAACCGCCGGAAGCGCTCGGGATGCTGCGCGACGGCCTCGTGGACCTCGCGATCACCTTCGCCTACTCCGGCGACCGCGCCGACCCGCACCGCGAGAACGAGGGCTCGCTCGAGACCGTGCCGCTTTTCACCGAGCCGGTCGTGCTCGCGTTGCCCTCGTCGCATCCACTCGCATCGTCGAATCCCGTCGAGATCTCAGCGCTGGCCGGCGACCGCTGGGTGGCCGGCTGCCCGCTCTGCCGCGGGCACCTGCTGGCCGCGTGCGAGGCAGTCGGGGTCGAACCCCGCATCGAGTTCGAGACCGACAACGCCGTCGCCGTGCTCAACCTCGTCGCGTCAGATCTCGGGGTGGCGCTCCTCCCCCGGCTGGCGCTCGCGACCGCCGTGGTGCCGCCGGGGGCCACGATCCGCGCGACGTCGCCGTCCAGCGACCGCAGCATCCAGATCGTGACGCAGCCGGGATCTAGCCGGGTGCCGGCCATCGCGACCGTGCTGCGCGAGATCGTGCAGCTCAATGGTGACGACTGGGGCCTGCGGCACGTCTGAGCGACCTCGGGTGTAGATTTCCGAACAACCGGGGGTCCGAACGGAGTGCCGTGCGTCGTCACCTGTCACGAATGCCGTCCCGCCTCGCCGCCGTGA
>JBDSKH010000142.1:0-3252 GCA_039917005.1 Pseudolysinimonas sp. | reverse complement strand
TTCCCGCTGATCTGGGGCGTGTACACGCTGATCCGCGGACCGCTGACCTTCGACGCGGTCACGGGCAACGACTACTGGTACCCGTATCCCTTCATGAACCCGAACATCGCGCCGGAAGGGTACTTCTCGGTCGCGTTCTACCTCGTGCTCATCGCGGGAGTCGTCGGCGGGGTGGGCGCGCTCGTCATCTGGGTGTCCCGTCGCCGCGAGCGCTGGCCGCTGGCCGCAGCGAAGTAGGAACCGCACTCGCATGACCCGGTTCTCGCGCCCGCTCGCGCTCGCGGGCACGCTCGCGATCCTCGCGGCGCTCGTGATCATCTGGGCTGCGCGGCTGACCGTCCCGCGCGACCTCTACGTGAGCGAGCTCGGAGCTCAGGGTGAACCGACGGCGAAGTGGTTCCAGCTCGCGCTCGTGCTCATCGTGCTGGGGGGCGTGGCCGTCGGCTGGGCCGGGCGCCACATCCTGTCGCGCCCCCGCATCCTGCGCCTCTGGGCGCCGTCGCTGACGCTGTTCGTCTCGTGCGGGTTCTTCCTCATCGCGTCGCAGGTGACCTGCACGCCCGGCTGCCCCGTGCCGTACGGACCGCTCTTCACCTGGCCCGATTTCATCCACACCACGAGCGCCGTGATCGCTTTCGCGGCGGCCTGCTTCACGATCTTCCAGTGCGCGTTCGCCGTCGGCCACCGCGCTCTGCGCCGGTTCTCGCTCGCCGCGAGCATCGGCGTCGCGGTCATCGCCGGCGCCGGCGGGCTGATGTCGCTGCTGGACTGGAACGCGAACGTCGGAAGCCGTCTGGAGTTCGTGGCGACGACGATCGGCCTGGCGTGGATCCTGGTCTTCGGGCTAGTGCTTGCGCTTCATCGCGAGCAGCAGGTCGCCGGCGAGGACGACGAGCCGGTGGATCTCGTTCTCGTCCCGGTCGACCCAGCGGCACTCGGGGTCGGCATGCACCGGGATGAAGTCCTCGTGGCGCTCCCAGACGACTAGCGTGCGCTCGGCGCCGAGCACGTACTGCTGCCACCAGACCTGCCGCAGGTAGGCACGCGGGATGCCGCGCCAGTGCGATGTCGTCGTCTTGATCTCGCAGAGCTCGAGGACGCCGTTACGCTCGCGCAGGCCGTCGGGGGTCGCGAGGTGATCGCGTTCGCCGTCCGCGTGGAAGAGGGCTGCGCTGTGCTGCATGCCGTAGACCGAGTTCGCCCATCGCCCGATGTGCGGCTCGCGGGCGAGCCCGTGCTCGGTGTAGGAGTTGCCCCCGAAACGGGATCCGAGCAGCTTCTCCATCGCCACGGCCTTCACGGCCTTCTGGCTCGACAGCCGGGCGGCATCGGTCGCGGTCACTCCGCGAGAGCGGGCGCGCAGCCAGGCGAACTTGTCCGTGCCGTCGACCACGATGCGATCGCGATAGGGCACGGGCGGCTCATCGAACAGCGAGAGGGTCGGCTGCAGGATGGTCACCACCCCATCATGCGCCCGACGTGCGGCATCGGGGGCCAACCGGGCCGACGCGCTCGGTCCGGTGCCTCAGAGCTGGTGCCGATCCCATCCACAGGCACCTCATAGGAAACCGGAGTGGAGTCGTCCCGTGACCACCGTGCCTTCCGGAAAGCCCGCCCGCCTCACCCATGAGGACGGGTCTCCGGTCCGCGCGCTCGTCGTCGACGACGAGGTCTCGCTGGGCGACCTGCTGCAGATGGCCCTGCGCTACGAGGGCTGGGATGTGAAGACCGCCGTCGAGGGACAGCAGGCGCTCACGATCGCCCGGCAGTTCAAGCCCGATGTGATCGTGCTCGACGTCATGCTGCCCGACCTCGACGGGCTGTCGGTTCTGCATCGCCTGCGCGCCGACGGCAACGACACCCCGGTGCTGTTCCTCACGGCCAAGGACTCGGTCGACGACCGCATCGCCGGCCTCACCTCCGGCGGCGACGACTACGTCACGAAGCCGTTCAGCCTCGAGGAGGTCGTCGCCCGGCTGCGCGGGCTCATCCGCCGCAGCTCGCGCATCATGAGCGACGCGGTCGACCCCGAGCTGCGGGTCGGCGACCTCATCCTCAACGAGGAGAGCTACGAGGTCAGCCGGGGCGGCGACCAGATCGACCTCACCGCCACCGAATTCGAGTTGCTGCGTTACCTGATGCGCAACCCTCGCCGTGTGCTCAGCAAATCCCAGATCCTCGATCGGGTCTGGAGCTACGACTTCGGCGGCCGATCGAGCATCGTCGAGATCTACATCTCGTATCTGCGCAAGAAGATCGACGCGGGCGCCGCCCCGATGATCCACACCGTGCGCGGCGTCGGCTACCTCATCAAGCCCGCCGCCTGACCTGCCAGGCTGGACGCATGAAGATCGCTGTCACCGGAGCGCACGGCAAGCTCGGCCGCTCCGTCGTCCCCGCGCTCGTCGCGGCGGGCAACGACGTCGTCGCGCTGGATCGGGTGCCGGCTCCCGAGGGCGCCGCGGCATCCGGGATCGTCGTCGATCTGACCGACGCCGGGCAGGTACTGGATGCCATGGCCGGCATCGACGAGCACCACACCGGTCTCGACGCGGTCGTGCACCTCGGAGCCATTCCGGCACCGGGTCGCCTGAGCGACGTGGCGACCTTCCAGAACAACATGCTGAGCACGTTCCATGTGCTGAACGCCGCACGCAAGCTCGGCATCCGCCGCATCGTGACCGCCTCGAGCGAGACCGTGCTCGGCATACCGTTCGACGTCCCCCCGCCCTACCTCCCGGTCGACGAGGAGTATCCCGCCCGGCCGGAGAGCACCTACTCGCTCGTCAAGCATCTCGAGGAGCAGGCCGCGATCCAGCTCGTGCGTTGGGACCCGCAGCTGAGCATCACCGCCCTCCGGTTCTCCAACGTCATGGACCCGGCCGACTACGCCGCATTCCCGTCGTACGACGCCGACCCGATGCTGCGCAAGTGGAACCTGTGGAGCTACATCGACGGCCGTGACGGGGCGCAGGCCGTGGTCAGGGCGCTCGACGCGAACCGGCCGGGCTTCGAGGCGTACATCATCGCCGCGGCCGACACCGTGATGTCACGGCCCAATGCCGAGCTGGTGGCCGAGGTGTTCCCGGGCGTGCCGGTCACGCGCGAGCTCGGTGAGCACGAGACGATGCTGTCGATCGACAAGGCTCGGCGGCTGCTCGGCTTCGAGCCGAAGTACAGCTGGCGGGACGCCTGACGTGGCCTCCCGATGGTCGCTGCAGAGGCGGCTCGTGGTCGCGCTCGTCGCGCCCC
>JBDSKH010000141.1:0-4441 GCA_039917005.1 Pseudolysinimonas sp. | reverse complement strand
CCCGTGAACCCCGGCGAGGCGGTGATCAGCGGCGGATTGTGGATCGCGCTGCCGATCGCGCTCGCGGCCGGCCTGCTGTCGTTCCTCTCCCCCTGCGTTCTGCCGCTCGTGCCCGGCTACCTCGGATACGTGAGCGGCATCGTCGACGGCGCCGAGCGCAAGCGGGGCCGGATGGTGCTCGGTGCGGCGCTCTTCGTCGCCGGGTTCAGTGCGGTGTTCCTGGCCGTCGTCGTTCTCGCCGGGACGGCGGGCGTCTTCTTCCTGCAGTACGAAGGGGTGCTGACCCGCATCGGCGGGGCCGTGCTGATCCTCCTCGGACTGGTCTTCATCGGCCAGGTGACCTTCTTCCAGCGCACCTTCAAGCCGGCCTGGCGGCCGCGCACCGGTCTGCTGGGTGCGCCGCTCCTCGGTGTGGTCTTCGCGATCGGGTGGACGCCGTGCACCGGTCCGACGCTCGCGGCCGTCTCGGCGCTGGCGATCGATCTGGGTGACCCCGGTCGCGCGCTGCTGATCGGCATCTTCTACTGCCTCGGCCTGGGGATTCCGTTCGTGCTGGTGGCGCTCGGGTTCGGCTGGGTCGGGAGTTCGATCGCGTGGGTCAAGCGCCACATCCGAGCCATCAACATCGCGGGCGGAGTGCTGCTCATCGTCATCGGCCTGCTGATGGTCACGGGCGTCTGGACGTTCGTCATGTCGAGCCTCGGGACGGTGATCGGTGGAATTGAAACGCCCCTCTGACCACATCGACGCTGAAGCCGAGGACATCACCCAGCCGCGCCTCGGCCCGGTGGGATACCTGCGCTACTTCTGGCGCCAGCTCACGAGCATGCGCACCGCGTTGCTGTTGTTGCTGCTGCTGGCGCTCGCCGCGGTGCCCGGGTCGCTGGTGCCGCAGACGACGTCGGACCCGAACGGCGTCATCCAGTTCCAGCAGCGGGATCCCGAGACGTTCCGGGTGCTCGACGCGCTCGGTCTCTTCACCACTTTCGGCACGCCTTGGTTCTCGGCCATCTACCTTCTGCTCTTCATCTCGCTGGTCGGCTGCGTCATCCCGCGCACGAAGCACCACTTCGACGCGCTGCGTGCGCGCCCGCCGAAGACTCCCGCGCGGCTGCAGCGTCTCGTCGGCTTCATCAGCACGCCGACGAAGGCGGATGCCGGGGTCGCCATCGACCAGGCCGCCTCGCTGCTGCGCCGGCAGGGTTATCGCATCGAGCGGTACCCTTCGACAGGCTCAGGGCAAGCGGCGTCCCTCTCGGTGTCGGCCGAACGCGGCTACCTGCGTGAGACCGGCAACCTGGTGTTCCACACCGCACTGGTCGGGATGCTGATCACGGTCGGCATCGGTGGCGGCTTCGGGTACACCGGCCAGCGGGTCATCGTGCAGGACGAGCCGTTCACCAACGTGCTGTCGGGCTACGACGCCATCAACAAGGGAAGGTTCTTCTCCGAGTCGGCTCTCGAGCCGTATTCGCTGCGTCTCGACGAATTCGAGGGGCACTACGAGCTCGACGCGAGCACGGGCGCGTGGCACCCGACCGACTACGAGGCGACCGTGAGCACGCGTGAGCCGGGCGAGGACTGGACCACGGGCACGATCAAGGTGAACTCGCCCCTGACGATCGGCGGCACCGACGTCTACCTGCTGGGCAACGGCTACGCGCCGGTCATCACGGTGCGCGACCCGGACGGCACGGCCGTCTTCTCGGGGACCGTTCCGTTCCTCCCCCTCGACGGAAATCTGACGAGCCGTGGCGTCGTCAAGGTGCCGGACGGCCTCGATGAGCAGGTCGCGTTCCAGGGCTTCTTCTACCCCGACCCGCTGGCGCTCGAGGACGGGACGTTCACCTCGTTCTCCCCGACCGACCACGGCGAATCCCTCGTGACGCTCTTCGTCTACGCGGGCGACCTCGGCCTCGATGAGGGCGTCGGTGTCAACGCCTACGCCCTGAACACCGACGGTCTGAGGCAACTCGCGGGCGGGGACGCGGATGCACCGGCGCTCCAGCTGAGCGAGGGGGAGACCGTCAATCTCCCGGACGGCCTCGGCTCGATCGAGTACGAGGGCCTGCGCCGCTTCATCAGCGTGGACATCCACCACGACCCCACGCCCGGCTGGGCGCTGCTGTTCGCCGTGCTCATCCTGGGTGGCTTGCTGGTGAGCCTCTTCGTGCCGCGGCGGCGGGTCTGGGTGAAGGCCGTCGGCGGTCGCCTCGAATACGCGGGCCTGGCACGCGGCGAGGACCCGACCCTGGAAGCAGCGGTGGCAGATCTCGCGCGACGGCACCGGGCATTGCTCGGCGACCCCGAAACCTAGGATGGACCCGTGACAGAAACCCTCGCGGCATACTCGCTCGTCGCGGTGTACTCCGCCATCGCGGTGTACGCGATCGCGTTCGTCGTCTTCGTCCTCGACCTCGCCCAGCGCGCCTCGGTCGCGCAATCGGCCGCCGTCGCGTCACCTTCAGCACCTGCAAAGCGCGCCTATCAGGGGTCGACGCTGGTCGCCGAGAAGCCGCCGGTCGCCACCGAACCGGCCGCACGCACCCGCTACCAGCGCGTCGCATTCGTGCTGACGGTTCTTGCCTGGATCATCCACGTCGGGGCCGTCGCGTTGCGGGCCATCGCGGCGGGCCGGGTGCCGTGGGCGAACCTCTTCGAGTTCACGATGACCGCCACTGCGATCATCGTCGGCGTCTTCGTCCTCGTGCAGGTCTGGCGCGACCTCCGCTTCCTAGGCGCCTACGTCACCGGCATCGTCGTGCTGCTGGCGAGTCTCGCCACCGCCAACTTCTACGTCGACGTTTCGCCCCTCCCGCCGCCCCTTCAGTCGGCGTGGCTCGGCATCCACGTGCTGGTCGCGATGCTTGCCACCGGGTTCTTCGCCATCGGCGGGGGCCTATCGATCGTTCAGCTCCTGCAGGCGCGGCGCGAGGCTGGCAAGGCCGAGGGGCTCCGGATGCTGCGCGCCTTCCCCGGCTCCGAGGCGCTCGAAGTCATCGCCAACCGCCTCATCATCGTGGGGTTCGCCCTGTGGACCTTCACCCTCATCGCCGGGGCGATCTGGGCCGAGCGCGCCTGGGGCCGCTACTGGGGCTGGGACACCAAGGAGGTCTGGACCTTCATCATCTGGGTCGTCTTCGCCGGGTACGTCCACGCGCGCGCGACTCGTGGATGGCGCGGCAGCCGGTCGGCCTGGCTCGCGATCGTGGGGTTCGGCGCCGTCATCTTCAACTTCACGGTCGTGAACCTGTTCTTCGCCGGGCTGCACGCCTACTCGGGGCTGAAGTAGGTCAGATCGCGCGACCGAACTCCATCGGGAGCGCGGTATCGCCGAGGAGGAACTCGACGGCGAGGCGATCTCCGTCGCAGCTGACGGTGCTGGCGCCGATGGGCAGGTTCTCCCACCCGCGGATGCCGTTGAACGGCTCAGGCTCGCCACCCATCCCGAGCCGCAGCATCACATCCGTCTGCACGACGGTCGAGACCAGCAGGTCATCGACGGTGCGCCACGTGCCGGTCGTGCTGCCGCTGAGATCCCCCGGCTCGGTTCCCGCGAGCGGGTAGTCGATTTCGAACGTGATGTTCGGGGCGTATTCGAACGTGCCGTCCTCCTCGAACGCGAGAGAGATCGTGCCGTCGGCCCTCACGGCTGTCGGGCCGTTCGGGACCTGCGACAGCTGATCCAGGACGAGGTGCTCCATGAACTCGCCCGGGAGGTCCGCGTCGGCCGTCCAGTCTCCGACGAGGCAGGCATTGAGGTCGGCCGGCGCGGCGGAGGTCGGTTCTGGTGTCGGCACGGGCGTCGTCGCCGTGCACGCGACCAGCAGCAGCGGCCCGGCCAGGGCAAAGGCGAAAACGACACTGCGTCGGTTCATTGCGTCTCCCACCCTGAGAGCAGGGAGTGGCACCTCTCCACGCGTGCACGCCACCAGGCATCGCGATCACGGGTCGCCGCGTAGTCGACGAGCACGCGCTCGTTCACCTCGGCTCGGCGCACGTCGATGGCGCCGTCATGCGGGAACAGCGGCTCGACCGCGACGTCGTACTCGAGAAGCGCGACGGTCCCCAGCCCGCAGTCGAACTCGAGATCGGGGATGGCGGCGGCGAGGTGCGCACCCATCGAGATTCCGATGGATGTCTCCAGGGCGCTCGAGACGACGACCGGCAAGCCGGCCTCGGCCGCGATGCGCAGTGCTGCGGTCACGCCTCCGAGCGGCTGGGCCTTGAGCACGAGGATGTCGGCCGCGCCCTCGCGGGCGACCAGCAGCGGATCCTCGGCCTTGCGCACGCTCTCGTCGGCCGCGATCGGCAGCGCCCAGTCGTGCAGGCGCGACCGAAGCTCAGCCAGCTCGGGCACCGTGGCGCACGGCTGTTCGAGGTATTCGAGGTCGAACGGGGCGAGAGCGTGGGCGGCTCGCTCCGCCTCGTCCACGTTCCA
>JBDSKH010000140.1:0-10047 GCA_039917005.1 Pseudolysinimonas sp. | reverse complement strand
CCGATGATCATCGCCCCGATCGCCGGCATCATCATGCCGCGCGTCGGCACCCGACTGCTGATCGTCGCCGGACTCACTCTGCAGGCCGCCGGCCTGTTCTGGCTCTCCGCCACCATGTCGGCCGACGTGCCGTACACCACGTTGCTGCCGGCGTTCATCGCCGCCGGAATCGGGATGGCGCTGGTGTTCGCTCCCTCGTCGACCGCCGTGCTCGCCAACCTGACTCCGCACGACACAGCCAAGGGCTCGGGAACCAACTCGACGGTCCGTGAGGTCGGTGTCGCGCTCGGCATCGCGGTCCTGACCGCGGTGTTCACCGGCGCCGGAGGGGAGCTCACCCCCACCGGTTACGTCGACGCCGCCATCCCGGCCGTCGCGGTCGGCGGAGCCGTGCTGCTGGCCACCGCGATCGTCTCGCTGTTCCTGCCGGCGGGTCGCTCCTCGACGGCGCCGACCGGACCGGTCGCCACGGTCGAGATGGCCGAGCTGGACGCTCGCGACGACAAGCAGAGTCTCGTCGACGCGTAGCGAGTTCTAGGCTCGGTGCATGCGCATCGCGGTGCTCGGAGCGGGGGCGGTCGGCGGAACGCTGGCCGCCCTTCTCGCGCGCGCCGGGCACGATGTCGAGGTAACCGCGCGAGGGGAGAACCTCGAGGCGATCCGCCGCGGGGGCATCCGGCTCGAGGGCGGGTTCGGTTCCTACCTGGCAAAGGTGCAGAGCAGTTCACAGATTGGCACTGTGCCCCACATCGCAATCCTGGCGACCAAGGCTCAGGATGCCGCGGCGGCACTCGATACGAGTGCGGCCGCAATCGCCGGCGTTCCGGTCCTCGTCGTGCAGAACGGCCTCGGCGGTCTCGCGGTCGCGGCGGAGCACGCTCCCTCCTCCCCCGTCCTCAGCGGACTCGCGCTCTTCGCGGCGTCCTACGTCGGACCGGGTCATGTCCTCGTGACGGGCGAGAATCCGCTGGTGATCGGCGCCCCTGAGGCGACGCCGCGGGAGGTCCTGGATCGCGTGGCGGGCGTGCTGGGGGGCGCCCTGCCGGTGGAGGTGACCCGCGACATCCGGGGCGCGCAGTGGACGAAGCTGCTCATCAACCACGTGAACGCGCTTCCCGCGATCACCGGCCTCAGCGTGCAGGAGGTGGTCGCCGACGACGGACTTCGCGAGGTGCTGACGGCCAGCATGCGCGAGTCGGTGGGCGTCGCGCGGGCGACCGGCGTGCGGTTCGGATCGATGCAGGGTGTGCCGGGGCGAGCGCTCGAGCTGATCGGGGTGCTGCCGCTCTGGGCGGGAGCGGCGTTCCCGCGACTGCTGGCGCGGCGCATGGGCTCGGTGCCGAACCCGGGCTCGACGTTGCAGAGCATCCGGCGTGGTCAGCTCACCGAGATCGACTTCCTGAACGGCGCCGTCGTCGACGCCGCGCGCGCCGGCGGAGTCGCGGCGCCCGTCAACACGGCGATCGTTGAGATGGTGCACGAGGTCGAGCGCACCGCCACGTTCCTGCCGCGTGACGAGGTCATAGCCCGCTGTCAGACGTAGTGCGCAGTATGGGCGCATGACCGAGATCCTTCTCTTCCACCACGCCCTCGGACTCACGCCGGGGGTGACCGCCCTCGCCGACCGCCTGCGTGCGGCCGGGCATACCGTTCACACCCCCGATCTCTATGACGGGCGAACGTTCGCGACCGTCGCCGAGGGCGTCGATCATGCTCGCAGCATCGGCTTCGGCACGCTCGTCGAGCGGGGAGCTGCCATCGCCGCGGACCTGCCGGAGGCGCTCGTCTACGCGGGGATCTCGATGGGCGGCATGCCTGCCCAGAATCTCGCGCAGAACCGCGCCGGCGCACGGGGGGCGGTGTTCTTCGAAACCAGCGTTCCCGCCGAGGAATTCGGGGGTGCATGGCCGGCTGCGCTGCCGCTGCAGATCCATGCCATGGATCACGATCCCGAGTTCGTCGACAGCGGCGACATCGACGCCGCGAGGGAACTCGTCGCGGCGGCCGATGACGGGGAACTGTACCTCTACCCCGGCGACCAGCACCTCTTCACCGACGAGGGCCTGCCGTCGTACGACGCCGACGCGACGGCGCTCGCCACGACGCGCGTGCTGGCATTCCTGGCGCGCGTCTGAGCAGGTCTACCTAGCGCCGGTCGAGTAGCGCGCAGCGCGTGTCGAGACCAGACAGCTGTTAGCAGCTGTCGGCAAAGACGCGTCGCGGATGCTCGGGATCGGTGTTGTCGATGATGGCGCTGGCGAGCTCGCGCGCCTTCACGTCTTTGAGGTAGAGCTTCTGCCCCGCCTTCGATCGCGCCCACGCGGTGTCGTCGTAGGAGAGCGGGTCGGCCGCGACGAGCCGAGCCCAGGCATCCTTCGACGGCACGTCGAGCCAGACGCTGTAATTCCAGAGCCCGCGCAGCTCCGGGCGCTGCAGGAAGACGCCGTCGAGCACCAGGATCGCGTCCTCCGGCGCCGTGAGCCACTTGGGCTGTATCGGTTGGTCGCGCCGCCAGTCGAAATGGGCTGCCACGAATCCGGTACTGCCGCCCATCCGGAACGGATCGACGAGCACGCGGCGCAGGACCGAGTAGTCGTAGGAGTCGTTGTACCGGCCGGCACCCGACTCCTCGCCCTGTGCGTAGCGACGGGACCGCGGCGCGTGGAAGTCGTCGACGCTCGCATGGAACGCCGAGTGCCCGCGCTTCTTCAGCACCTCGACCAGGTCGGTGGCGAAGTCCGTCGTGCCGGCGCCGTCGACACCGTCGATGGCGACGATCACCCGGCCGTGCGCGTAGTTGTGCAGCACCTCGTCGGCGACCGACTCGATCACGTCGCGTCGTTGCGGTTCCCACCGTGCCATGCCGCCAGCCTAATCTGAGCGGGTGGCCGCGCCCGAGGAGATCGCCAGCGTCATCGCCGCCTGGTACCGGGCCGGGCATCGCGAGTTGCCGTGGCGAGCGGAAGGCTTCCCGGCGTGGGGCATCCTGATCTCCGAGTTCATGCTGCAGCAGACCCCGGTCGCCCGCGTGATCCCGAAGCTCGCCGAATGGCTCGAGCGCTGGCCGACGCCGGCCGACCTCGCGGCCGTGCCACCCGGCGAGGCGGTCCGCGCCTGGGGCAGGCTGGGATACCCGCGCCGCGCCCTCGCGCTGCACGGCGCTGCCACGGCCATCGCCGAACGCCACGGCGGCGTCGTCCCTTCCGACATCGACGCCCTTCTCGCACTGCCGGGGGTCGGCCCGTACACAGCACGGGCCGTCGCGGCATTCGCGTACGGGGTGCGCACCCCGGTCGTCGACATCAACGCGCGCCGCGTGCTGGCTCGGGCGATCGAGGGCGTCGCAGAACCGGGCCCGGCGCAGACCACCCGCGAGCACGCCGTCATGGAGTCCCTTCTGCCACCCGATCCGGCCCGTGCCCGCCTGGTGAATGCCGGGACCATGGAACTCGGCCAGGTCGTCTGCACCGCGCGCTCGCCACGGTGCGACGCCTGCCCGATCGCCGCCATGTGCGCCTGGCGGGCGGGCGGTTACCCCGAGTACACCGGCCGCGTTGCTCCGAAACAGAAGAGGTACGAGGGAAGCGATCGCCAGGTGCGGGGGCTGATCCTGCGCGAACTGCGGGCGAGCGAGACGGTCGTTGCGGGAACGGTCGTGGCGACCCTGTGGCCGGATGCCGCCCAGCTCGACCGGGCGCTGTCCGGCCTCCTGCGCGACCGTCTCGTCACGGGAGATCGCCAGCGCGGCTACCAGCTCCCCGCCGACTGACGCGCATAGGCTGACCCGGTGCCCACGACTCCACTGCGCCTGACGGGTGAGGTCAAGACGGCGTTGACGGCGAAGGATGCGCACGACGTGCTCGCCGCGAAGCTGGCGGCGCTTCCCGCCGAACTGGAACTGACCCGCGAGTTCCCGCCCGAGGCGGTCGCCGATGCCGAAGCCGTCGTGGCCGGGCATCCGCTCCCGGATGCCGATCGCACCGACCTCGAGTTCGTCACGATGGATCCTCCGGGAGCGACCGACCTCGATCAGGCGTTCCTCATCGAGCGCGAGGGCGCAGGCTGGAGAGTCTTCTACGCGATCGCCGACGTGCCGGCGTTCGTCCGTCCCGGTGGCGCGATCGATGCCGAGGCCCACCGGCGGGGCCAGACGGTCTACGCGGCTGACGGTCGCATCCCGTTGCACCCGACGATCATCAGCGAGGGTGCGGCGTCGCTGCTGCCCGACCAGGTTCGCGGGGCATTCGTGTGGGAGCACGTGCTCGACGCGTCCGGGGAGGTCACGTCGACGACGGTGGCACGCGCCCGCATCCGGAGCCGTCGCCAGCTCGACTACCCCTCGTCGCAGGCCGACCTCGACGCGAGTCGTGGCCCCGACGCGGCGCTGCTCGGGATGCTGCGCGACGTGGGCCGGGCACGCATCGCCCTCGAGGCGAAGCGTGGCGGTGCCAGCCTCTCGACGCCCGAGATCCTGGTGTCGATGGCCGACGGGCGCTACACATTGGATCGCCGAGAGCTGCTGCCGATGGAGGCCTGGAACGCCCAGCTCTCGCTCATGACGGGAATGGCGGCGGCGACCATGATGCTGGATGGCGGGGTCGGCATCCTGCGCACCATGCCCCCGGCGCAGCCCGACGCGATCGACCGGCTGCGACGCCAGGCGCGCGCCCTCGGAACGCCGTGGCTCGAGGAGCAGAGCTACGGCGACTACCTCCGGATGCTGGACGGCACGAACCCGAAGCACCTCGCGATCCTGCACGCGGCATCGTCCCTTTTCCGCGGCGCCGGATACACGCCCTTCGACGGGGAGAGGCCGGCCGAGACCATGCAATCCGCGGTCGGTGCACCGTACACGCACGTGACCGCTCCGCTCCGGCGTCTCGTTGACCGCTTTGCCCTGGCGATCTGCGAGGCGCACTCGGCCGGCGCGGCCGTGCCGGACTGGGCCCGTGCGGCCCTTCCGGAGCTGCCGAAGGAGATGGCCCGCTCGAGCAACGTCGCCAACCGCCTCGAGCGCATGACGCTCGATGCCGTCGAGGCCGCGCTGCTCGCTCCCCGGATCGGCGAGACGTTCGACGCGGTGGTGCTCTCGGCGGGCGGCATGAGCGGTTCCGCAGAGAACGGTAGCACCAAGCGACGCGACGGCGGCACGGTGCAGCTGGTCGACCCGGCCGTCGAGGCGGTCTGCGACGGGCATCTCGAGCCGGGCACCGACGTCCGCGTGCGTCTCGTCGAAGCCGACATCGCGACCGCGACGGTGCGATTCGAGCTCGTCGGTTGACGTGCCGCTGGTTGAGTAGCCGCAAAGCGGCGTGTCGAAACTCTTGGGTTGAGTAGCCGCAAAGCGACGTGTCGAAACTCGCCCCGCTGCAGCAGACTGATCCTGTGCCAGAACTCCCCGAAGTGCAGGCCCTCGCGGTCGACCTCGGCGCTCGCCTGACCGGACGCACGATCGCCCGGTTCGATGTCACCGCGTTCTCGGCGCTGAAGACCTACGACCCTCCGGTGTCTGCGCTCGAGGGCGGGACGATCACGGGCGTCACACGCCACGGCAAGTACCTGGACATCCTGGTCGACCCGGCCGGCGGCGGCGAGGCCCTTCACATCGCGATGCACCTGGCCCGCGCGGGATGGATTCGCTGGCGCGAGAACGCCCCCACCCCCGGAGTCGGGCGCGGCAAGGGTCCGCTGGCCGCGCGCCTCGTGCTCGGCGCGTCGCCGGGAGCCGCCGCGGGATCCGGATTCGACGTCACAGAGGCGGGCACCAAGAAGAGCCTCGCGATCCATCTGGTGCGCGACCCGCAGGAAGTGCCCGGCATCGCGCGATTGGGTCCCGACCCGATGGATGCCGCCTTCACCCAGGATGTGCTGGCCGGCATCCTGAAGAAGGCCGGGCGGTCGCAGATCAAGGGCGTGCTGCGGCATCAGGGCACGATCGCCGGGATCGGGAACGCCTACTCGGACGAGATCCTGCACGTCGCGAAGATGTCGCCGTTCAAACCCGCCGATATGCCGCCTGAGGACGTCGCGACGCTCTACGCGGCCATGCGCGAGACGCTCGCCGACGCGTTGGCCCGCGCCGACGGGGTGTCAGCGAGCGAGCTCAAGGCCGAGAAGAAGTCGGGCCTGCGGGTGCACGGCCGCAATGGCGAGCCGTGCCCTGTGTGCGGGGACACGGTGCGGCAGGTCATCTACAGCGACTCGACGTTCCAGTACTGCCCGACCTGCCAGACCGGCGGCAAGCCGCTCGCTGACCGGGTGCTGTCCCGGCTGCTGAAGTAGGCATCGGCGTTTGACGCGTTTTTTCCGCGTTTGACGCGGAATTGGGGCCCCGTATGGATGCGATTCCGCGTCAAACGCGGCGGCGCGCGGCGGGGAGGGGGCTAGTTCTCGTCGGGCTCGTCGTCGAGGTCGCGCGGCTTGACGTAGGGGTCCTCGTCGCCGGCGTACTGCGCGCCTGCGGCGAGCGCGACAGCCTCGGCGTCGCGCTCGCGTGCCTCGCGCAACAGCGAATCGATCTGGGCGGCATTCTCGGGGATGGCATCGGCAATGAACTCGAGCGACGGTGTCAGCCGCGCGGTGATGTTCTTGCCGACCTCGGTGCGGAACATCCCGGTGGCCGCCTTGAGTGCGAGGGCCGAGTCGGCACGCTCCTCGTCGGTGCCGTACACCGTGTAGAACACGCTGGCGTGCTGCAGGTCGCCCGTGACGCGCACATCCGTGATGGTCACGAATCCGAGTCTCGGGTCACGCAGTCCGCGCTCGATGCGCTTCGCGATGATCTCGCGGATGCGGTCCGCCATCTTCGCGGCGCGGTCGCCCTGTCCCGGCATCTTGTGCTCCTCTGGTGAAACGGATGCGGGGCCCCAGGACGACCTGAGGCCCCGCAGATCGGGATGTTACGCCCGGACCTTTTCCTTCAACTCGATCGTCTCGATCTCGTCGCCGATCTGGATGTCGTTGAACTTGCCGAGACCGATACCGGCCTCGAAGTCCGTCTTGACCTCGGTGACGTCGTCCTTGAAACGGCGGAGCGAGTCGATCGCGAGGTTGTCGCCGATGACGACGCCCTCGCGGATGACCCGCGCCTTGGCATTGCGGGTGATCGTTCCGCTGCGCACGATGACACCGGCGATGTTGCCTGCCTTCGACGAGCGGAAGATCTCGCGGATCTCGGCTACACCCGACTGCACCTCTTCGAACTCGGGCTTGAGCATGCCCTTGAGCGACGATTCGATGTCTTCGAGCGCGGCGTAAATGACCGAGTAGAAGCGCACGTCGATGCCCTCGCGCTGTGCACGCTCGCGAGCCTTGACATCCGGTCGCACGTTGAACCCGATGACGATCGCGTTGTCGATCGTCGCCAGGTCGATGTCCGACTCGGTGACGGCACCCACACCACGGTGCAGGATGCGGAGCTGGACGCTATCGTCGACCTCGATCTTGAGCAGGGCCTCTTCGAGCGCCTCGACGGCACCGGAGACATCACCTTTGATGATGAGGTTGAGCGCATCGACCTTGCCCTCGGCGAGCACGCGGGTGAAGTCCTCGAGCGAGATGCGCTTGCGGGCCTTGGCCAGCTGGGCATTGCGCTCGACGGCTTCGCGCTTCTCGGCGATCTGCCGGGCCATGCGGTCGTCTTCCGTCACCAGGAACGTGTCGCCGGCGCGGGGCACGGTCGACAGACCCTGCACCTGCACCGGACGGGCCGGGTAGGCCTCCCCGATCGGGTCGCCGTTCTCATCGTGCATCGCACGAACACGGCCGTAGGCCGTTCCCGCGACGATGGGATCGCCGACGCGGAGCGTTCCCGACTGGATGAGGACCGTCGCGACGGCGCCCCGCCCCTTGTCGAGCTTGGCTTCGATCGCCACGCCCCGTGCGTCCTTGTTGGGGTTCGCACGCAGGTCGAGGCCGGCGTCCGCGGTCAGGAGCACCGCATCCAGAAGCTCTGCGATACCGATCTTCTGCAGGGCGCTGACGTCGACGAAAAGCGTGTCGCCACCGAACTCCTCGGCGACCAGGCCGAACTCGGTGAGCTGCTGACGCACCTTGGCGGGGTTGGCCCCCTCCTTGTCGACCTTGTTGACAGCGACCACGATCGGCACGCCGGCCGACTGCGCGTGGTTCAGCGCCTCCACCGTCTGCGGCATGATGCCGTCGTCGGCGGCGACCACCAGGATCGCGATGTCGGTGACCTGCGCACCACGGGCACGCATGGCGGTGAACGCCTCGTGACCGGGGGTGTCGATGAAGGTGATGGCGCGCTCGATGCCGTCGTGCTCGGTCCAGACCTGGTACGCACCGATGTGCTGGGTGATGCCACCCGCCTCACCGGCCACCACGTTGGCCTCGCGGATGGCGTCGAGGAGCTTCGTCTTACCGTGATCGACGTGACCCATGACGGTCACGACCGGCGGACGGATCTCCAGGTCTTCGTCGTCCTCGTCCTCGAGCTCCTGCTCCAGGTCGATGTCGAAGCCCTCGAGCAGCTCTTTGTCCTCGTCCTCGGGGCTGACGATCTGGATCTTGTAGCCCAGCTCGTCGCCGAGGATGCCGAAGGTGGCGTCGTCGAGCGATTCCGTCGCGGTCGCCATCTCACCGAGGTGGAAGAGCGCCGTGACGAGAGCACCCGGCTGAACCGAGTACTTGGTCAGGACCTCGAGCTTGTCGGCGAGGTCGGAGATCGATGCGCCACGGCGCATGCGGATGATCTGCGATCCGTCACCGCGAGGGATCGCGACGCCGCCGAGCGACGGAGCATCGCGCATCTCGAATTCGGCGCGCTTCGTACGCTTCGACTTGCGGGCGCGGCTCTTGCCGCCACCGCGACCGAAGGCACCGGCGGTACCACCACCGGGTCCGCGGCCACGTCCGCCACCACCACCGGGACGACCGGCGAAGCCGCCGCCGGGAGCGCCACCGGGGCCGCCACCGGGACGCTGGAAGCCGCCACCGGCACCGCCGGGACGACCCGGGCCTCCGGGACGCTGCTGGAAGGGCGCGCCACCGGGGCGACCTGCGCCACCAGGACCGCCGGGACGCGGTGCGCCCGGACGGGGTGCGCCCGGACGGGGAGCCGCGGGGCGCGGGATCGCGCCGCCGGCACCACCGGGACGCGGCATGCCCTGCGAACCCGCGAACGGGTTGTTGCCGGGACGCGGTGCTCCGGGGCGCTGCATGCCCTGCGCGCTGGTAAATGGGTTGTTGCCCGGGCGGGGTCCGCCACCGGGTCGTGCGACGTCGCTCGCAGCGTCGGCATCGCCGGACGCGACGTGGGCCTCGGCGGGCGCTGCCGCAGGGACCTCGGCCGGCGCGCTCGGCGCCGGGGCCTCGGGTGCCGCAGCTGCCGGTGCCTCAGCGGGAGCCGGGGCGGGCGCCGGTGCGGGAGCAGGCTTGGATGCTGCCGGCTTCGACGCCGGGGCGCCCGCGGGCTTCGCGGGCGGCTTGATGCCGTCGGCCTCGAGCGCAGCCTTCAGCCGCCGGGCGACCGGCGGGGCGATGCTCGAGGAAGCGCTCTTGACGAACTCGCCCATGTCTTTGAGCTTGTCGAGCGCGATCTTGCTGTCGATGCCGAGATCGGCCGCGACTTCGTGTACGCGTGGGTTGGCCACATTTCTCCTGTCTGGGGGTCCACCCCGTTCAGGAGTGGACGATTACTGCGTGAGGGAGCTCATTTCGAGCCGCTCATGAGTTGTCCATGGTCCGATCAACCTTCGTTTCGATGGAGTCGAGGTGCGTGGTGAGGCTGCTGACATCGAGGTCGGCGACCCGGAGCGCCCGCCCGAAGGCCCTGCGCTGGATCGCGTTCTCGATGCATCCAGAGGCTGGATGCACCCACGCGCCCCTGCCCGGAAGTCGTGCCGCGGTATCCACCACAGCGCGTCCGTCGCGTGCCACCACCCTCAAAAGTGAGGAGCGGGGGGCACGCTGCCGGCAACCCAGACAGGTTCTAACGGTTTCCATCGTACTCCGGATGTCTCGAGGTGTGTGCCTGCACAGGCTACTGTCGCCCCATGGACGTCCTCGGACCGGCGGAACTGCGCT
>JBDSKH010000139.1:0-11831 GCA_039917005.1 Pseudolysinimonas sp. | reverse complement strand
GCCGAGCCCGGTGACCGGTGGCGTCGTAGCCGAGCTTGCCCAGCGCCGCGATGGTGCGGGCGTCGGCGCGCTCGCCGACGTGCCAGTCCCCGGTCGCGGCCGAGCTGACGGCGAGCCGCCGCCCGAGCCGCTTCTCGGCGATCAGCCGCCGGAAGATCGCCTCCGCCATCGGCGACCGGCAGATGTTGCCCGTGCAGACGAAGCAGATGCGGAAGACCGGCGGCACTTCTGCGGCTCGGTCGAAGCTCATACTCCATTGTCTCGCCCCCTGCCCTCCTCCACACCCGCTTTCTGGATGCGGTACTCACCGGGTGGCGGCCCGGGGCGCCATCGAGGGACTCGCCTTGCGATTCTGAGCGCGGAAGGAGCACCCGATGACCGACCCCGCTCTGCGCGACGCCCTCGAACGGCAGGTTGCTGCACTGACGCCCATCGCCGCCGGCCTGCACTCCGCCGTCGCACACCCTCCGGTCGCGCCGGCGGACTGGCACGGCCCCGCCTCTGACGCCTATGCGGCGCTCGAATCCCGGATGCGATCGCGGGTCGCGGACGCGGAACGTGCGGTCTCGGCGACGCTGCAGAGCAGCCGTCTCGCTCTCGGAGAACTCGGTGGTTAGGCAGGCGGCTCCGCCGGACCCGGCCGGCCCGGAGCCCGCCACCGACCCCGCACTGGGCGGGCCGCTCTGGGTGAGTCCGCCCGCGCCACGGGGCAGCGCGGTCGTCGTCGCGACGGACGCCCTCATCGCGCAGACCGAGCGGCTCGAGCGCCTGCACCTCGCACTCGGGGCGGATGCGGTGGCTCTCGATCGCGTCGACGGTCTCGGCGTCGGTGCCCTGGCAGGGGCCCAGCACGGGCCTGCGACGGCTGCTTCGCGCCGGAGCGCCGTGCAACTCGATGCCGCGCGGGCCGCGGTCCGCTCGGCCGCCGATGTCGCGCTACGTACCGGCGCCGACCTGCGGCAGGCGATCTCCGCGTACTCGGCGACCGAAGACGAGCAGCGCGCGAACGCGCAGCGGCTCGGCAGTCTCTTCGGCATCCTGTGGGGGCCGGCGATCCGCGTCCTCCTCATCGCGGGCCTGCCCGCCGTGCTGCTCGCCCGGGCCGCCGGGCTCGGCGCAGACGACATGCCCCTCGACGGGCTGAAGCAGTGGCTTCTCGCCCACCCGGAGCTGATCACCGATCCGGCCTTCGTCGAGGGAGTCCGGGCGGGCGTGATGAGCATCGACGACACCGTCGGATCGGTCGCCGGCCTTCCGCCGGGTGCGACTGCCGAGCTCGCCGCCGCCTACGGGTTCACGGGCGTGGAGGCAGGGGCAGCCCTCACGCTCGTGGGCGGCCGCACGTTCGGGCTCTTCCGCGAGACCCCCGTGTCGGTCGTGCGCATCGCGACGACGGCGGGAGACAGCGCCCCCAGCGGGTCGGTCGAACGGCTCTCACGTGTGCCAGAAGGCGACCAGGTGCGCATCGAGCGCTACGACGCCCCGGGGCTGCCGCCTCGCTACGTCGTCTACGTCGGCCCGACCGAGACGTTCTCACCCATTGCCGCCGGCGAGCCGTGGGATCTCACGAGCAATGTCGCGGGGGTCGCCGGGCTCGAGCCAGGGTCGCTGCGCGCCACCGAGCTCGCCATGCATGATGCAGGGATCCGCGCAGGCGACGAGGTGCAGTTCGTCGGGTTCTCGCAGGGCGGTCTGGTCGCGACCAGGCTCGCGGCGGATGAGCTCTGGAACACGACGGGCCTCGAGACCTATGGCGCGCCGGCCGGGGGGATCGTGTTGCCCTCCGGGCTCGACGGCATGGCGATCCGCAACAGCGACGACTTCATCCCGGCGCTCGCCGGTCCGCAGCTCGATCACCACCTGCTGCAGGTCGAGCGACGCGCCTTCGCACCCGGGAGTCCCATCCCGACCGCCGAGCCGGCGCCCGCGCACCAGCGCGAGGCGTACGTCGCCACCGCGACCGCCGTCGATGCCGCGACCTCGGATGCCGTGCGTCAGCAGATCGCCGCGATGGACGGGTTCACGTCCGGCTATGCCGATCGCGCCGGCTCGTCGATCACCGTCATGACCTACCACGCCGAACGAAGCGGCGTGAAGACGTTGGCGCCTACTTAGAGCTCGCCGCGCGGGTCGATCCCGTGAACGGGCGCAGGATGATCCCGATCAGCCAGGCGATGATGCCGAGCAGCAGCGCGCCGAGCACTCCCCATCCGAAGTTCTCGACCGAGAGGCCGAACCCGATGAGCCCGCTGATCCACGCCACAAGCAGCAGCAGCAGGCCATTTACGACGAACGAGATGAGGCCCAGCGTGAGCACGTAAAGGGGGAACGCGACCACGCGCACGATCCCGCCGACGATCCCGTTGACGAGGCCGAAGATCACCGCGACGAGCACCAGCGTCAGCACGAAGGCGAGCGTGTCGCCCTCGGAACCGAACGAGCGGACGTCGACATGGCCGGCGAGGATGACCGTGGTCAACCAGAGCGCGAGGGTGTTGATGAGCAGGCGGAGGAGGAGGCGTCCCATGCGGGCCATTGTGGCATTGCCGGGCACCGAGCGATAGCCGACCGCCCGCGACCCGCCGCGGGAGCGACCCCGCCCCAGCGCCCCGTCCGTGCGCGGAGCGACGACGTCCGCAGCGCCCCTAGGCTGGTCCGCATGGTCGTGAGGCTCCGTCCCGAGATCGCCGCCCTGCAGCCGTACCGCCAGGGTCGGCCCGCGGCGGCCGACGCCTTCAAGCTGTCCTCGAACGAGAATCCCTTCCCGCCGCTGCAGGCGGTGCTCGACGCCATCGCCGAAGCCAGCGTCAATCGCTACCCCGACGGCGCCGCGACGGCGCTCCGCGCCCGGCTGGCCGAGCGTCACGGTGTCACCCCCGACGAGGTGCAGGTGGGCGCCGGATCGGTGTCGATCCTTCAGCAGCTGATCCAGGCGGCCGCCGGACGGGGGGACGAGGTGCTCTACGCCTGGCGTTCGTTCGAGGCCTATCCCGGCCTCGTCACGGTCTCCGGCGCGACCAGCGTGCAGGTTCCCCTCCGCACGGGCGGCGCCGACGAGGCGACCCACGATCTCGACGCGATGGCCGCCGCGGTCACGGACCGCACTCGCGTCATCCTGGTCTGCAGCCCCAACAACCCGACGAGCACCATCGTCACGGCGTCCGCCTTCGAGGCATTCATGGCGAAGGTCCCCGACACCGTGCTCGTGCTGCTCGACGAGGCCTACCGCGAGTTCGTCACCGACCCCGACGCCGTCGACGGCTTGCCGCTGCTCGGCCGGTACCCGAACCTCGTGGTGCTCCGCACGTTCTCCAAGGCCTACGGCCTCGCCGGCCTGCGCGTCGGCTACGCGGTCGGCCCCGCGTACATCCTGGATGCCGCGCGTGCTACCGCCGTGCCCCTCTCCGTCACCGAGCCGGCGCAGCGTGCCGCGCTCGCCGCCCTCGACAACGAGAAGGAGCTGCTCGATCGGGTCGCCGTCCTGATCGAGCGTCGCGCGGCCGTCGAGCGCGGTCTCGCCGACGCCGGCTGGACGGGCGCCAACGCCATCCCGGCCGCGCAGGGCAACTTCGTCTGGCTTCCCACCGGCGAGCAGACCGTCGCCGCAGCGGAGATCCTCGAGGCCGGCGGAATCGTCGCGCGGGTGTTCCCGCCCGACGGCATCCGGGTGTCGATCGGTGAGCCGGAGTCTGTGGAAACACTCCTACGCGCCGCCACGGAGGTTGTCGAGACCCTCCGGGAAAAGCCCGAAATCGCCGGGCTAGGGTAGTTCTCATGTCCTATACCGAGGCGACGGTCCAGCTGCTCTCGCCCCAGGGAACCATCATCGAGAACGACGTCAACGCGCAGTATCTGTCGTGGATCGACGAGCTCGCCGATACCCGTCTGCAGGACTTCTACCGCCAGATGGTGGTCATCCGCCGGTTCGACATCGAGGCCGGCAACCTGCAGCGGCAGGGGCAGCTCGCGCTCTGGATCCCGAGCGTCGGGCAGGAGGGTGCGCAGGTCGGATCGGGGTACGCCGCCAAGCCCCAGGACCACATCTTCCCGGCGTACCGCGAGCACGTGGTCGGGCGTATCCGCGGGCTCGATCCGATGCGCGTGATCGAGATGCTGCGCGGCCTCAGCCACGGCGGCTGGGTGCCGGCCGAGACCGGCAACTTCCACCTCTACACCCTCGTGATCGGGTCGCAGTCGCTGCACGCGACCGGCTACGCGATGGGCATGCAGTTCGACGGCGCGACCGCCACCGGCGATCCGGAGACCGACGCGGCCGTGCTGGTCTACTTCGGCGACGGCGCCTCGAGTCAGGGCGATGTGAGCGAAGCGTTCGTCTTCGCCGCCAGTTACCAGACGCCCCAGGTTTTCTTCCTGCAGAACAACCACTGGGCGATCTCGGTCCCGGTCGAACGCCAGTCGCGCACCCCGCTCTATCTGCGCGGTACCGGGTTCGGCATCCCGAGCGTACAGATCGACGGCAACGACGTCCTCGCGAGCTACGCGGCGACGGCGCAGGCTCTCGACGACGCCCGCAGCGGCAGGGGGCCCCGATTCATCGAGGCGCTCACCTATCGCATGGGCGCCCACACCTCGAGCGACGACCCGTCGAAGTACCGGGATGCCGAGGAGCTGACGTTCTGGAGCGAGCGCGACCCGATCGTGCGCTTCGAGGCGTTCCTGCGCGCCAAGGGCACCGACGATTCGTTCTTCGCGGATGTGGCGACCGAAGCCGAGGACATCGCCGCGGACATGCGGGTGCGCACCAACGCTCTCGGGGTGCCGCCGGCATCCAAGGTGTTCACGAACGTCTACACCGACGACCACCCCGGCGTCGAGGCGCAGGCCGCGTGGTTCGCGGCATACGAGGCTTCCTACGACACGGCCGACGGAGGGCGCAAGTGACCGCCGCGAAGGCCGCGCCCGCGAAGGCAGGGCCCGCGAAGACGGCCCCCAAGGCCGAGGCGCCGCCCACCGTCGAGTCGCTGACCCTCGCGAAGGCGATCAACTCCGGGCTCCGCGCCGCCATGGCCGCGAATCCGAAGGTGCTGATGATGGGCGAGGACATCGGAACGCTCGGCGGCGTCTTCACCGTCACCGAGGGGTTGAAGGCCGAGTTCGGCGACCAGCGCGTGCTCGACACCCCGCTCGCCGAGTCGGCGATCATCGGCACGGCGATCGGCCTGGCGATGCGCGGCTACCGCCCGGTGTGCGAGATCCAGTTCGACGGGTTCATCTACCCCGGCTTCGACCAGATCACCTCGCAGCTCGCGAAGATGACCTACCGGCACGAGGGGTCGCAGTCCTTCCCCGTCGTGATCCGGGTTCCGTACGGCGGGCACATCGGCGCCGTCGAGCATCACCAGGAGAGCCCAGAGGCCTACTTCGCGCACACTGCGGGCCTGCGCGTGGTCAGCCCCGCGACACCGCACGACGGCTACTGGATGATCCAGGAGGCCATCGAGAGCAACGACCCCGTCATGTTCTTCGAGCCGAAGAGCCGGTACTGGCAGCGCGGCGAGGTCGATCGCGGCGAGAGCGGCATCGGGCTACATCGCAGCCGCGTCGTCCGTACGGGCTTCGAGGTCACGGTGGTCGGGCACGGCGCGATGGTCTCGGTGCTGCTGCAGGCCGCCGAGATCGCCGCGGCGGAGGGCACGAGCCTCGAGGTGATCGATCTGCGCTCGCTCTCCCCGATCGACTATGAGCCGATCCTCGCGTCGGTGCAGAAGACCGGCCGCCTGATCGTCGCGCAGGAGGCGCCCGGTAACGTCAGCGTCGGCTCCGAGGTCGCCGCGACGATCGCCGAGCGCGCGTTCTACTCGCTCGAGGCGCCGGTGCTCCGGGTCAGCGGCTTCGACACCCCGTTCCCGCCCGCCAAGCTCGAGGGCGCATACCTTCCGGATGCGGATCGCATCCTCGAGGCCGTCGACCGCTCCCTGGCGTATTGACCCCGACTGAGGAGACTTCCGTGGCACAATCCGAGTTCCCGCTCCCCGATGTGGGCGAGGGTCTGACCGAGGCCGAGATCGTCTCGTGGAAGGTCAAGCCGGGCGACGCCGTAACCGTCAATCAGGTGCTGGTCGAGATCGAGACGGCCAAGTCGCTGGTCGAGCTGCCGTCGCCGTTCGCCGGCACCGTGACGGCGCTGCTCGCAGAAGAGGGGTCGACCGTCGAGGTCGGCACGCCCATCATCCGGGTGGATTCGGCGGGCGGCTCGATCGAGCTGCAGGCGCCCGCGAACGACGGCGACGCCCTCGGCACGATCGCCGACACCGCGACGACCATCGGCCACGCCGCCGAGCGCGACAGCGTGCCCGCCTCCCCGGCTGCCGATGAGGGATCGGGCGCCGTGCTCGTCGGCTACGGCTCGAAGGGCGGCCACGCGACATCGCGCCGCCGCCGTCCCGGCGCCCCCGCGACGGTCGCCCCCGACGGCTCCGCCGATTCCCCGCAGCAGGCCGCATCGAAGCTCGCGGCCACGGCGCCCGCCCGCCCCGCCTCCGTGCCCGCCGCCTCCGCGAACCCGGTCATCGCCAAGCCCCCGATCCGCAAGCTCGCCAAGGACCTCGACGTCGACCTCGCCCAGGTGAGCGGCACGGGACTCGCGGGAGAGATCACCCGCGACGACGTGATCAGGCAGGCGTCGCAGGCGAGCGTGTTCCGCAACATCCAGACGCCGGAGTGGGGCGACAAGCGCGAGGAGCGCATCCCCGTCAAGGGCGTGCGCAAGGCGATAGCCACCGCGATGGTGTCGAGCGCGTTCACCGCCCCGCACGTCAGCGTCTTCACCGACGTCAACGCCACCCGCACCATGGAGTTCGTCAAGCGCCTGAAGAACTCGCCCGACTTCGCCGGAGTGCGGGTCAGTCCGCTGCTCGTGATGGCGAAGGCCGTCATCTGGGCGGTGCGTCGCAATCCGACGGTCAACTCGAGCTGGACCGACAAAGAGATCGTCGTGCACCACTACGTGAATCTCGGCATCGCGGCAGCGACCCCGCGCGGGCTCATCGTGCCGAACGTCAAGGACGCGCAGGAGCTCAGCCTGCTCGACCTGGCCCAGGCCCTCGAGCAGCTGACGATCACGGCGCGCGACGGCAAGACCCAGCCCGCCGAGATGTCGAACGGCACGATCACGATCACCAACATCGGCTCGTACGGCATGGACACGGGCACCCCGATCCTGAATCCCGGCGAGGTGGGCATCATCGCGCTCGGTGCCATCAAGCAGAAGCCGTGGGTGGTGGATGGCGAGGTGCGCCCGGCGTTCGTCACGACCGTGGGGGCCAGCTTCGACCATCGCGTGGTGGACGGCGATGTGGCGAGCCGATTCACGGCAGACATCGCGAGCGTGCTCGAGGAGCCGGCGCTGCTGCTCGACTGAGGCGCGAGCACGATGCCCCCGCCTATTGAGAATCGTTTTGACAACGGTTATCAATAAGCATTAGCGTGAGCGGGTGCTCCGCTCTGCCGCCCTCATCGCCTCGACCATGCTCGCCATCGGTCTGGCGGGCTGCACGGCACCCGCGCCGGACCCGGCTTCCGACGGCGTCCTCAGGATCGTCGCCTCGACGAACGTGTACGGCGACCTCGCCCAGACGATCGCGGGCCCCGACGCAGAGGTGACGAGCATCGTCGACGACCCGTCCCAGGATCCGCACGAGTTCGAGGCCAACGGCCGGGTTCAGCTCGCGATGTCCCGAGCGGACATCGTGATCGTCAACGGCGGGGGATACGACGACTTCGCGACGGCGATGCTGACCGCGTCGGGCAACACCGGGGCGCGCCTGATCGACGCCGTGGAACTGTCGGGCCTCGACGCTTCGGCCGATGGCTTCAACGAGCACGTCTGGTACGACGCCTTCGCGATGGAGAAGGTCGTGGAAGCCCTGGCGCTCGCCGTCGGGTCCGTGGATGCTGCGGCAGCGGACGATGCGGCGGCCGCCGCGGTGCAGCTCCGGATCGGCCTGTCGAAGCTCGAGAGCACGGCGGACGAGGCGAACGCCCTCATCGAGGCAGGCCACCTCGGCGTGATCATCACCGAACCCGTACCTCTCTACCTGCTCATGAACCTGGGATTCGAGAACCTCACCCCGCCGGAGTTCAGCGAGGCGATCGAAGAGGACGCCGACGTGCCCCCGGCGCTGCTGCAGAGCGTGCTCAACCTTCTCGGCGACGGCTCGGCGGCGCTCGTCGTCTACAACGAGCAGACCGGCGGGCCGCAGACGGACGCCGTCATCGACGTCGCGACCGACAACCACATCCCTGCCATCGGAGTCACGGAGACGCTGCCAGAAGGTCTTCACTATCTCGGCTGGCAGAGCCGGATCCTCGACTCGATCATCTCGGCTTCGGGGATCTATGGCTGAGCAGCCCGTGCTCTCCCTCCGCGGCGCCGCCCTCACGCTGGGTGGCCGGTCGCTCTGGCGTGATCTCGAACTCGACATCGCGCCGGGTGAGTTCGTGGCCGTTCTCGGCGCCAACGGTTCCGGCAAGACGAGCCTCCTGAAGGCCGTGCTGGGGCAGCATCCCCTCACCACGGGAACGGCGACGCTGCTCGGGGAGCCGGTCCGGCACGGCGACCGCCGCATCGGCTACATCCCGCAGCAGAGACGCCCGGATGACGGGGTCGCCCTCCGCGGACGCGATCTGGTCGCGCTCGGCGTCGACGGTCACCGGTGGGGAGTCCCCCTGCCGACCGCCGCACGCCGCCGGCGCATCGACGCGCTCCTCAACGCGGTCGGCGCCTCCCACTACGCGCGCGTTCCCGTCGCCGGGCTCTCGGGCGGGGAACAGCAGCGGCTGCGCGTCGGCCAGGCTCTCGCCGGCGATCCCCGGCTGCTGCTGTGCGACGAGCCTCTGACCTCCCTCGATCTCCGTGCGCAGCGCGTCGTGACCGACCTGATCGACCGTCACCGTCGCGAGCGCGGTTTCGGCGTCCTCTTCGTGACGCACGACGTCAATCCGGTGCTCGACCGCGTCGATCGCGTGCTCTATCTCGCCGGCGGCCGCTTCCGCATCGGGACGCCCGATGAGGTCCTGCGATCCGAGGTGCTCAGCGAGCTGTACGCATCGCCGGTCGACGTGATCCGCACCCGCGGACGCATCGTCATCGTCGGCGGTCCGGACGAGTCGCACGCCCACGAGCACCCCCGCGAGCACGGCCACGGGGTGGCGTGATGGACGACTGGTGGTCGCAGCTCTTCGACTTCTCCGACTACGGGGCGCTCATCGTGCTGCTGCAGAACTCGATCCTCGCCGGGGCGGTGCTCGGCATCGTCGGCGGCCTCATCGGGGTGTTCGTCATGTCGCGCGATCTGGCGTTCGCGGTACACGGAATCAGCGAACTGTCGTTCGCGGGCGCGGCGGCCGGCCTGCTCTTCGGCGTCGGTGTCGTCGAGGGGTCGCTCATCGGATCGCTCGTCGCGGCGGCGCTCATCGGCGTGCTCGGCACCCGCGCGCGCGATCGCAACTCGATCACCGCGGTGCTCATGCCTTTCGGCCTCGGCCTCGGCATCCTGTGCCTCGCGCTCTACCCGGGACGCGCGTCGAACAAGTTCGGCCTGCTGACCGGCCAGATCGTCGCGGTCGACGACCCCAGGCTCGGCTCGCTCGCGCTCATCGGCGCGGTAGTAGTGATCGGCCTACTGGCCATCTGGCGCCCTCTGACCTTCGCGAGCGTCGACCCCGAGGTGGCGGTCGCCCGCGGGGTTCCGGTGCGTGCGCTCTCGCTCGTCTTCATGCTGTTGCTCGCTCTGGCGGTAGCCGTCGGGGTGCAGGTGGTCGGAGCTCTGCTCGTGCTCTCCGTGCTCGTCACGCCGGCGGCCGCGGCGCTGCGTGTCTCGTCGTCGCCGTTTTGGGTGCCGGTGCTCAGCATGCTGTTCGCGACCGTGTCGCTGGTCGGCGGCATCCTGCTCGCCCTCGGTGCCAGCGTGCCGATCAGCCCGTACGTGACCACCATCTCCTTCCTCATCTACCTGGTCTGCCGGCTGGCATCGCGGCGCAGATCGACGCGATCTGCAGCTCGCGGCGCGAGAATGGCCCTGGAGCCGACCACATGAAGCGGAACACCTGGCAGCGCGAGGCGGTGCGCGAGGCGCTCGAGGAGTCCCCGGGATTCGTCAGCGCCCAGGGTCTGCACGCCACCATGAAGGACGCGGGCTCCGAGGTCGGGCTCGCCACGGTCTATCGTGCGCTCGCCGACCTCGCCACGGAGGGCGACGCGGATTCGCTGCAGCAGGAGGGCGAGAGCCTCTACCGCGCGTGCACGCCCGGCAGCCACCACCATCACCTGATCTGCCGGCGCTGCGGCACGACGGTCGAGATCGCCGCGGATGCCGTCGAGACCTGGGCCCGCGAGGTCGCCACCCTGCATGGATTCACGCAGCCCCACCACGTCGTGGACGTCTTCGGGTACTGCGCCGACTGCTCGCGACTGGCACCTGCCCACCGCATCCTGTAGTCTCAACAGGTTGTCCGCTCGCGGACGGCATCTTGTGTGCCACCAGGTTTCGAACTTCCGCTCTGCGGACACTCGATCACCGGGTCTCGGCACGCCGACAAGTGATCTTGGGTGGAGAGCTTCTCCACGGTAGATATGAACTGGAGTGGAACCATGGGCGCTGTGTGCCAGGTGACCGGAGCCGTCCCCGGCTTCGGACACAACATCTCGTTCTCGCACCGCCGGACGAAGCGCCGCTTCGATCCCAACGTGCAGAAGAAGACCTATTTCGTGCCGTCGCTGCGTCGCAGGGTCACCCTGAACGTGTCGGCCAAGGGCATCAAGGTGATCGACGCGCGCGGCATCGAGTCCGTCGTGAAGGACATCCTGGCGCGCGGGGAGAAGATCTGACATGGCTAAGGGCCAGGACGTCCGTCCGATCATCAAGCTCCGCTCGACGGCAGGCACCGGGTACACCTACGTGACCCGCAAGAACCGTCGCAACGACCCCGACCGAATCGTGCTGAAGAAGTACGACCCCATCGTGCGCAAGCACGTCGAATTCCGCGAGGAGCGGTAATCCATGGCTAAGAAGAGCAAGATCGCCCGCAACGATCAGCGCAAGGTCATCGTCGAGCGGTACGCCGCGAAGCGCCTCGAGCTGAAGAAGGCGCTGGTCGACCCGGCCGGCACCGAAGAGAGCCGCGAGGCCGCCCGTCTCGGACTGCAGAAGCTGCCGCGCAACGCCTCGCCGGTGCGCGTCCGCAGCCGTGACTCGATCGACGGCCGCCCGCGCGGTGTCCTCAGCAAGTTCGGCGTCTCGCGCGTCCGCTTCCGCGACATGGCGCACCGCGGCGAACTTCCCGGCATCACGAAGAGCTCCTGGTAGCTCGCAGAGAACGCGAAGAGGGGTGGACGAGAGTCCGCCCCTCTTTTCTGTGTAAACCCAGTGTTTTCCACGGATTCGGCGCACCGGGTCGATTTCCCCGGAATTGCCGGGTTCTGCTGGTAGTTTCAAGGCGGTTCCGGGGGAAACAGCCCAGGAATCGCATCGCAGTTCCGCCGCATCGGGCATCCACTGCGTTAACTTCACAATGCACTAGGTCCGAGGAGG
Source organism: Pseudolysinimonas sp. (assembly GCA_039917005.1). Taxonomy (GTDB): domain Bacteria; phylum Actinomycetota; class Actinomycetes; order Actinomycetales; family Microbacteriaceae; genus JBDSKH01. The sequence goes on along the minus strand of JBDSKH010000139.1, from coordinate 279 downwards.
ACACCCATGGCTGACACACTCAACAAGACCGACCTCGTCGCCGCGATCGCTGCCGAGTCGGGCCAGAGCCAGGCCGCTGTCGGCGGCGTCGTCGACGCTTTCTTCAACGTCGTCGCCAAGTCCGTCGCGTCGGGCACCAAGGTCTCGATCCCGGGCTGGATCTCGTTCGAGCGCACCGCGCGCGCTGCCCGTGCGGGCCGCAACCCCGCGACCGGCGCCACGATCCAGATCGCCGCGAGCAAGGGCGTCAAGGTCTCCGCCGGCAGCAAGCTGAAGGCC
>JBDSKH010000138.1:0-19180 GCA_039917005.1 Pseudolysinimonas sp. | reverse complement strand
GGAAGGGCGCGGGCGGCGGCCACGAGGGATCCATCGGGGACGAGCCGGCCGGGAGCGGTGTCGATCTCGCGTGCGTAATCGTCGCGGGCGGTCCACAACTCACGGGCGACCGCGAGATTGCGGGCCTGGCGCAAGCCGTGGATGCCGGAGAGCCGTCGCCAGGGATCCTGGCGGACCACGGTCTCCCGCTCAAGGACGGCCTCGAATTCCTGACGGGCGATATCGGACTTTCCGGCGCCGTCGAGCAGGTCGCCGATCTTCTCGCGCAACTCGGGCAGCAGCTCGACGTCGAGTGCCGCGTAGACCAGCCAACTCTGGGGGAGCGGACGTGTCGACCAGTCGGCGGCGGAGTGCTCTTTCGCGAGATGGATGCCGAGCAACTCCTCGACGACGGCGCCGAGCCCGACGCGGGGGATCCCCGCGAGCCGGGCCCCGAGTTCGGTGTCGAAGATGCGCTGGGGATCGAGTCCGATCTCTCGCAGGCAGGCGAGGTCCTGGCTGGCGGCGTGCAGGATCCATTCCTCGCCCGCCATGACGGCTGCGAGCTCGCTGAAGTCGCCGCCGATGGCCGGGGGATCGAAGAGGAACACACCCGCCCCGCGCCGGAAGATCTGGATCAGGTACGCTCGCTGCGAGTAGCGGAACCCGGACGCGCGTTCGGCGTCGACCGCGAAGGGCCCCGTCCCGGCGGCGATCTCCGCCACCGCGGCACAGTAGTCGGCGACCGTTTCGATCACGTCGAGGGTCGCGTGAGCCTCGGGCTCGACGGCGGGTGGCGACGACGGCGGAGCGTCCGTCCCGCCGGATTCGTCCGAAGCGCCCTCGGTGTCAGTCACGCGCCGCTCGGACATGGGGGAGAAGACCGACGGCCTCGGCTGTCGGGGGAAGGCCCGCGAGCAGGCAGAGCAGTTCGCTCCACCCCTCGACGGAGGCCGCGATGGAGTCCTCGTCGGGTGTCCAGGAGGCACGCAGTTCGAGCGTCGCACCGTCGCTCTGGCCGGCGAGCTCGCCGAAGCCGGTCGACATCACCTTGGTGGCCGTGCCGGATGCCGCGCCGTAGTGGGCGCCGCGCACCGACAGCGCCTCCTCCAGCCACGACCACGCGACGCCGGCAACGAAAGGGTCGAGGCCGATGTCCGCCTCGAGCGGTGCCTGGGCGAAGCAGACGACCCGGAACGTGCCGCCCCAGGCCTCCGGGCCTTCGGGATCGTGCAGGAGGACGAAGCGCCCGGTGCCCAGGAGCGAGTCGACACCGTGCCGCGCGGGGCGCACGTCACCGGCCATCGCCACCGCGTGCGGAGCGAGGCCGAGCGGCGCCGGGATCTCGGTCAGCACCAGCTCCGGGCGCGTGGTCGCTTCGCGCACGGCGTCCAGGGCCTGCCCGAAGAGAGCCGGGACGGCCGGGCCGGACACAGTTTCGGACACGTGTGCAGACTAGGGTTTCCGGAGGGGCGTCGTCACGTGCCACGCCGACCCCCGGCCGTCGACGGGAGCACAGCACATGGGACGGCGGGTCGTCGGGGGCATCGCGATCGGCGTCGCAGCAGCAGTCGGTGCGGCGGCTCTCACCGCCGCCACGCTCAGCATCCTGGTCGCCAGGACCGTCATCATCCCGCCGTCGCGCAGGACGGAGGACGTCACCATCCTGGGGCTCGATCTCGCTGCCGGAACCATCGTTCTGTCCTCCAACGCCGACTCCCGCCTGGCGGGCGTGTACAGCTTCTGGTTCGGCGGCGAGGCCGGGCATGCACGCCTGGGCGAGATCGTCGCGAGCGATGACGAGACGGTGACCCGGCGCATCCTGGGCGTCGACTTCGGCGACCTCGCGGGTGCCCGCAGAGGTCGCATGAGCGGTTGGTTCCACCTGAGCCCGCGTGATCTCGGGTTCCCGTACCGCGACGTGAAGATCGACACCCCGCTGGGCCCGGCTCCGGCCTGGCTCGTGCCCGCAGAGCGCGCCACGGCGAAGCGCTGGGTCATCAACGTTCACGGCCGCGGGGTGCGCCGTTCCGAGACGGTGCGTGCGGTCGGGCCCTTCCGTGCTGCCGGATACACCTCGCTGCTGGTGTCATACCGCAACGACGGCGAGGCGCCACGCAGCGACGACTACCGCTACGCGTTAGGCGACCGCGAATGGCGCGACATCGAGCCGGCGATGCAATACGCGATCGACAACGGCGCGGAGGAACTGGTCCTCATGGGCTGGTCGATGGGCGGCGCGACGGTCCTGCAGGCACTGACGCGGTCGTCGCTCGGCGACCGGGTGATCGGGGTCGCGCTCGAGTCCCCGGTGGTCGACTGGATCGCCACCCTCGACTTCCAGGCCGCGCTCCGCCGTCTCCCCGCCATCGTGCGCTGGGGCGTGCTGCAGCTCTTCCGGCAGCCGTGGGGCGGCTTCTTCACCGGCCTCGCGGAGCCCCTCGATCTCGATCGCCTGGACTTCGTCCGCCGCGCCCGAGAGCTCGACCGGCCGATGCTCATCCTGCACAGTGACGACGACGGTTTCGTGCCCTCCACCGCATCCCGTGCGCTGGCCGTGGCCCGACCCGACATCGTGACGTACGAGGCATTCGACGTGGCCCGCCACACGAAGCTCTGGAACTACGACCGTGCCCGCTGGGAAGGCGCGATCACCTCGTGGCTGGCGGGGCTCTAGGCCGCCGACTTCTCGCGCACCTGGCGCTGGATGCGTCCCAGGAGCGCCATCATGCCGCGGATCCGCAAGGGACTGACGGCCTCGGTGAGCCCGATCGTCAGCGGGTAGTCGGCCGGCACCGCGAGCACCTCGTCGACCGTCAGATCCTTCAGACCCGCCGCCAGGATGGAGGCGAAGCCGCGAGTCGTCGGTGCCTCGCGCGGCGCGGTCACGAAGACGTGCACGATCGACGCCTCGTCGACCTCGACGAAGATGAAGACGGGGGACTGGCACTCCTCGACGCGCTCGAGCAGATCCGGATGGTCGATGTACCGCTCGGGCAGATCGGGGAGCGAATTCGAGAACTCGAGCAGCAATTGCAGCCGTTCGCGTTGTTCGAGCGCCAGAAAATCCTCGCGGATTCCCGCGAGCTCCTCCGGCAGTGTGGTGTCGCTCACCTGCGACCCGCCCTATTTGGCGGGGACGGCGCCCGGTTCCGCTCCCTTGACGATCGGGACGCGCACGGCGCTGCCCCACTCGGTCCACGAGCCGTCATAGTTGCGCACTCCCTCGAAGCCCAGAAGGTGGGTGAGAACGAACCAGGTGTGGCTCGAACGCTCTCCGATCCGGCAGTAGGCGATCACGCTATCACCGTCTTTCAGGCCGATCTCGTCGCGGTAGATGGCGTTCAGCTGATCCAAGGGCTTGAAGGTGCCGTCGTCCGCGACGGCCCTCGCCCACGGCACGTTCGCGGCGGTCGGGATGTGTCCCGCGCGCAGTGCGCTCTCTTCGGGATACGCCGGCGCGGTGGTGCGGTCCCCGACGTATTCCTCGGGCGAGCGGACGTCGACGAGCGGGTTGCCGAAGTGCGCGAGCACGTCGTCTTTGTAGGCCCGGATCTTGGAATCGTCGCGCTCGACGACCGGGTAGTCCACCGCATCCGGGGTCGGCACGTCGGTCGTGTACTCGCAGCCCTCTGCCTCCCATTTGGCGCGGCCGCCGTCGAGCAGCCGGACGTCTTCGTGCCCGAAGAGTGTGAAGACCCAGAGCGCGTAGGCGGCCCACCAGTTGTTCTTGTCGCCGTAGATGACCACCGTGGAATCGCGGGAGATGCCCTTGGAGCCGAGGAGCGCGGCGAATCCGGCTCCGTCGAGGTAGTCGCGCGTCACCGGGTCATTGAGGTCGGTGTGCCAATCGATCTTGACCGCGCCGGCGATGTGGCCGGTCTCGTAGAGCAGCACGTCCTCGTCGGATTCGACGACGACGAGACCAGGCTCGCCGAGGTGCTCGATCAGCCAGTCCGAGCTCACCAGGCGCTCGGGGTGGGCGAACTCGGCGAATGCGGGAGAGGCGTCGCGCTCGACAGTCATGGGTCCTCCATCGGGGAAAGTTGTCTGCGGAGAGCAGCGGTAGGCTGGCTCCGTCCCTTTCAGGGTAGGCAGTCGACCGTGGGCCCGCTGGCGTGCCGTAAGAGTTCGACACACGTATTTCCGTTCTCGAGGCCATTTTCGCATGCAACAGCTCACCGTCCCCTCACTTCTCGAGCGGTCCCCGTCGATGACGGGCGCCGAGATCGCCGAATCGCTGGTGCCCCCGCGCCAGTTCGAGCAGTCGACGCTCGAGAACTACCGGCCGGATCCCGACTATCCGTCTCAGGCGCGCGCGGTCGAGCGGGTGCGGGCCTTCGCCGCCACCTGGACAGCGCCGCGCGGGCTCTTCGCCAAGCGCCCACCGGAAACGAAGCCCGGTCTGTACCTCGACGGCGGATTCGGCGTCGGCAAGACACACCTGCTGGCCGCCCTCTGGAAGCTCGCGCCCGGCCGCACCTACTTCGGCACCTTCATCGAGTTCACGGCCCTCGTCGGCGCTCTCGGATATGCGGCGACGGTCAAGCTGCTCAGCGGTGCGACGTTCATCGCGATCGATGAGTTCGAACTCGACGATCCGGGCGACACGATGATGATGACCCGCCTGCTCGGCGAGCTGGCCTCCGGTGGCACCCGCATTGCCGCGACCTCCAACACCCCGCCGAACGCGCTCGGAGAGGGCCGGTTCGCGGCGATCGACTTCCTCCGCGAGATCCAGGCCCTGTCCGACCGCTTCGAGATCGTGAAGATCGACGGTCTCGACTACCGCCGGCGTGAGATCGAGGGACATGCTGTCCCGCTCGACGAGGCGGGATACGTCGCCGCCGTCACCGAGGCCGCCGCTCACCGTGCGGTGACCGCAGATCCGTTCGACACGATCCTCAAGCATCTCGGTACAGTGCATCCCTCCCGCTACGTCAAGGTCGTCGACGGTCTCGCCGCGATCGGCATCGAGGGCGTCCGCGTGCTGCACGATCAGACCGACGCGCTGCGCTTCGTCGCGCTCGTCGACCGCCTGTACGACGAGCAGGTGAGGGTCCTGGCGACCGGCGTGCCGCTCGATCAGGTCTTCGGAGACGAGATGCTGGCCGGCGGCTATCGCAAGAAGTACCTGCGGGCGATCTCGCGCCTGATCGCCCTCACGTCTCCCCAGCCGACCGACGCATAGCGGTTCTCGGCAACCGATCTGCGCGCATTCTCGGGGGCACGAAACACGATGTTTACACCCGGGGCCCTCGCGTAACCAGCCGGAAACACGGTGTCAGCGGCACGGAAACCTCGTGAGCCCAGACTGACCCCGTACCCGAGGTGCCGCCCTCCCCGAGAGATCGAGACGACGGCGCATCCCTTTGCCACTCCGAAAGAGGTAACACACATGGATCAAGGCAATACAGCGTTCCTGCTGCTCGCAGCGGCGCTCGTACTCCTGATGACCCCCGGCCTGGCGTTCTTCTACGGAGGACTCGTCAAGGCCAAGAGCGTCATCAGCATGATGATGATGAGCTTCGGCGCGATCGGACTCATCGGCGTCCTCTGGGCGATCTACGGGTACGCGCTCGCGTTCCCGACTGTCGAGGGAACTGCCCCACTGCCGTGGGTGTTCGACGGCAGTAACTGGCTGCTCGGTGCGGCTTTGGCCGATGCCGCGGATCCCGCTGCAGGCTACCCGGCGCTCGCCTTCGTCGCGTTCCAGGCGACCTTCGCGATCATCACGGTGGCCCTGATCTCGGGTGCCATCGCCGACCGCGCCAAGTTCGGCTCGTGGATGATCTTCGCCGGCATCTGGGCGACCGTCGTCTACTTCCCGGTTGCGAGCTGGGTGTTCAACTTCGGCCTCGCCGACGGCAGCGACCCGAGTCAGGGCGTCTTCTCCTACGGCGGCTGGCTCACGAACGGCATGGAGGACGTGTTCGGCACCGGCCTGATCGACTTCGCGGGTGGTACTGCGGTCCACATCAATGCTGGTGCTGCGGCGCTCGCGCTCGCCCTGGTCCTCGGACGTCGCGTCGGGTTCCAGAAGGGCATGCACGTACCGCACAACCCGCCGTTCGTGATGCTCGGCGCCGGTCTGCTGTGGTTCGGCTGGTTCGGGTTCAACGCCGGCTCGGAGCTCGCCGCCGACGGCATCGCTGCCATCGCCTTCGTCAACACGCTGATCGCCCCCGCGGCCGCGCTGCTGGGATGGCTGGTCGTGGAGAAGATCCGGGATGGCAAGCCCACCTCGGTGGGTGCCGCGTCCGGCGCCGTCGCAGGTCTGGTCGCCATCACTCCCGCCTGCGGTTCGTTGACTCCCGGATGGGCGCTCGTGCTGGGTGCCCTCGCCGGTATCGTCTGCGCGCTGGCGATCGACCTGAAGTTCAAGCTCGGCTTCGACGATTCGCTCGACGTGGTGGGTGTCCACCTGGTCGGCGGCCTCGTCGGAACGCTGTTCCTCGGCTTCTTCGCCAACGGCACCGGCCTGATCTACGGCGCCGGACCGGCCCAGCTGGCCGTCCAGGCGATCGCGGCACTCTCCGTGATGGTCTACTCCTTCGTGCTGGCCTTCATCATCGGGTTCGTGATCGAGAAGACGATCGGCTTCCGGGTGAAGAACGAGGACGAGATCGCGGGCATCGACCTGGTCGTGCACGGCGAAGAGGGCTACGTCCTCGCCGACGCCAAGGCGTAACGACAGGGTTCAGTCCCACGCGGGGCGCCGTCTCTCCGGAGGCGGCGCCCCGTATCGTGTGAGGCGATGAATCCGATCGCGATCGTCGGGGTGCTGGCGGCGCTCGTCGCCGCGGGCGCGATGCTCGCTCTGCTGCGGCCCGTGCTGGGCCTCCGGACGCCGTGGTCGGCCCTCGTCGTGGCGGGAGCGGCCGTGGTGCTCACCGTCGCCATCGGCCGCCTGCTCGATGCCGCGTCACTCGAGTTCCTGGTCGGAGTGTCGGTGTTCACCCTGCCGGTACTGGTGTTGCTCGAATCGGCCGCCATCGCATCCGGAGCCGACCGATTCGCGCGTCGGCTCCTGCTGCTCGTCTGGGGTCTCGTCGTGTTCCCGGTGGCGCTTCTCGTGCCCCTCGTGGTGACATGCGGTTGCCTGGCGCCGGACTGCGGCTTCGAGGACTTCGGGGGCGCGTTGCCGCTCATCGTCTCGTCCTCGGCGTTCGTCCTGCTCGCCTGGCTGCCGTCGGGTGTTCACGAGCGTGCGGAGCCCGATCGTCCCTCCAGCCGCCGGATCATCACCGCGATCGTGCTGCTCTGGATCGCCACGATCGTCTGGCTCGTGCATCTCGAGGGCATGATCGACGACTACAGCCCGCGGATCGCTCTTGCCGCGACCGTCGCGCCCGTTGCATCCGCCCTTGGCTGGCTGGCGGTCGACCGCCTGCGCAACCAGTCGCGCTCCGCCGGCCGCTCGCTCGTGCTGGGGTTTGCGGTCGGCATGGTGGTGGCCGTCCCCGGCGCAGTGAGCGTCGGGATGCCGTGGTCGCCGATCGTGGGCGTGCTGGGCGGCGCCGTGGCAGCCCTGGTCTTCTCGCTGAGCGCGCGCGACGTCGCCGGCCTAGCCGCGCGCTGGGGGATGACGGTGCTGGCGGCGATCGCGGTCGGGTTCGTGGCGCCGGCGGTGTCCGGCGACACGGCCGGGCTCATCTTCGCTGCGCGGGCGGCGGTGCTGACCGTGCCGACCCTCGTGCTGGTGGGTGTCGCGACCTTCTCGGTCGTGGTGTCGGCGCCTGTCTGGGTGCTCGTGCGGGGACACGCGACGCGCGATCGCATCCCGGCACAGATCCTGCAGTCAGACGACCCGGTCGACGAGTGATCGAGCCAGAGCCCATCTCGCACGAGGCACCGGCCCTTGCCGGCCGCGCGATCGCGAGCCAGCGCTGGAGCCACCTGACATTCCTGCACTGGCGGGTCGAATCCGATCGGATCGCGCCGCTGCTGCCCGCGGGAGTCGTGCCGGACGAATACGACGGCTCGAGCTGGGTCGGCCTGATCGCGTTCGAACTCGACCGCGCGACTCTATTCGGCAGCCCACCGTTACCGTACTTCGGCTCGTTCATCGAGGTGAACGTCCGGCTCTACGCGGTCGACGAGCTGGGCCGGCGGGGAGTGGTCTTCCGGTCGCTCGAGGCGTCGCGTCTGGCTGCGGTGCTGGTGGCGCGCGCCGCCTTCCGGCTTCCGTATTTCTGGGCAGGCACCCGGATGCAACGCGAAGGCCGGCTCGTCGGCTACGACTCGACACGGCACGTCGGCGGTCCTGCGACCCGGATCCGGGTACGGGCCGGTGCGCGCGTCGAGCCCTCCTCCCTCGACGACTTCGTCACGGCACGCTGGGGCATGTTCACTCGTCGCCGAGGTTCCACGGTGTTCGTGCCCAACGAGCATCCGCCGTGGGCCCTCCACTCGGCGGAGCTGCTCGACCTGGACGACGATCTGATCGCAGCCGCGGGGCTGCCCGGCATCGCCGTCCGCCCGCCCGAATCGGTACTCTTCTCGCCCGGTCTCGTCACTCGATTCGGTCGCGGTTAGGGTGGCAGCCATGACCTCGACCACCCCTGCTCCTGCGGCGCCCGGCCCCGCGGCGCCTGAACCATACGCCGGGACTCCCGCCACCCGCACCCCGATGTCCGTCCTCGCCGTCGTGGCGTTCGCCCTCGTCGTGCTGCAGAGCGTCCTGTATTTCACGACGAAGACGATCGGAGCCGCGATCACCGGGTCAGACCCGGTCGATACCGAGGGGTTCGCGGCCGTGATGGGCGTGCTGGGCATCCTGTCGCTGCTTCCGCCTGCCGCCGCCGTGGTGCTCGGTCATATCGCGATCCGGCAGACACGGGATGGGAAGCGTCGCGGCAGGATCCTGGCGGTCGCCGCCGTCGCGCTCGGCTACCTGCACATCGCCATGTGGGCGAACCGGATCGTGGTCGCGATCATCGCGTCGATCGCGTTCGACGACACCGCACAGATCGTGCCGAACATCTTCTGGTGGGCCTGAGTCAACCGAGAGTGGGCGATACCGGACTCGAACCGATGACCTCTTCCGTGTGAAGGAAGCGCGCTACCAACTGCGCCAATCGCCCGCGGCATCCATCTTGCCATAGGCATTGCGGCCGATCGGCCGGGTCGCTCTCACCCGGCCCTTAACCCGAAATCCTGACCCCCCTTCGGGTGACACGAGGCCCCTGGCCGACCTAGAGTCGAGCGCATGAGTACCCCCGACTCAGTGCATCCCGCTGCCCTCCTCCCGGTCATCCCTCGTCTGACGCTCGCGCCGACGCGGCTCTCGCTGTCCGTCGCGAGTCTTCCGCCGGCCCTCCTCGCGACGGCGGGGCTCGTGGTGATCCAGACCGTGGCGTTCTTCGGCAGCCGGATCCTGGCGGTGAGCCTCACCTACGACTTCTTCGTCGATTCGACCCCCACGGCCACGGTCCTCGGAGGCCTGTCGTTCATGTCGATCGTGCTCATCAGCTCCGCGATCGTGCTCGGCCACGCGGCTCTGCGCGCCTCACGCGATTCCGGCGTATGGATGCGGCAGGCGGCGGCGATCGCGACCGGTGCGGCCTATCTGCACCTCATCCTGTGGACCACGCGGGTCGTCGCGGCAGCCTTCGCGGCCTCGAGCGCCGGGTCCGGGGCACGGTTCCTTCCGAACGTGTTCTGGTGGGGCTGATCGGTCTCGGACACCCGTCATATGGTTTGGACCGGGCCAGGGCATCGGCTAGAGTCGAGTCCGCACCTGGTAACAGATGCACGCGGATGTGGCGCAGTGGTAGCGCATCACCTTGCCAAGGTGAGGGTCGCGAGTTCGAATCTCGTCATCCGCTCGAGTGGAGCTTCACGGTTTCCAAGGGTCCTCGCGGTCTGAGGAACCACACCTGGTGGCGTGGCCGAGAGGCGAGGCACCGGCCTGCAAAGCCGTTTACACGGGTTCGAATCCCGTCGCCACCTCACTCAGTGCAAGTTGAACTGCCTCCGATCCGAAGAAATTCGGTGAGGGCGATTGGCGCAGCGGTAGCGCGCTTCCCTGACACGGAAGAGGTCACTGGTTCGATCCCAGTATCGCCCACCGAAAACCCCCGGTCTGCCGGGGTTTTGTCGTTAATCGCTGTCGTCCTAGGGCGATGCGGGCGTGGCGGTGACTGCGGCATTCGCGATCGGCACGTGCGGCGCGAACATCGGCTCGGTCGGGATGTCCGCAGGCGCCGCCGCGGCCGTGTCCTCAGGGATGTCGGGGGCGACGGGGAGGGGCTGCGTGGGTCCGTCGCCGCCGGGTCGGTCGTCGGTCATGCATTCCAGCCTGGACGCCCGCCCTCCGCGCAATCCGGGCTTCTAGGCACCTCCCAGGCCGCTCGCAGCGAAATTGACAGGTCAGCGCGCCGGTATCGTTGAGCGGGTGAGCGCGCAGACCGGTTTCGACCTGTTCCCCGACCGCGCCGTCGTCGCGATCCGCGTCAACGGCGAGCTCCAGGACAAGGCCACAACGGTCACGACCACCGACACCGTCGAACCGGTGGACATCTCCTCACCCGACGGCCTCAGCATCCTGCGCCATTCGACGGCCCACGTGATGGCGCAGGCGGTGCAGAAGATCAATCCGGATGCCAAGCTCGGCATCGGCCCGCCCGTGACCGACGGCTTCTATTACGACTTCGATGTCGCCGAGCCCTTCACCCCGGACGACCTCAAGGCGATCGAGAAGGAGATGGACCGGATCATCCGGTCGGGGCAGCGTTTCGAGCGCCGGGTCGTCAGCGAGAAGGAGGCGCGCTCCGAGCTCGCCACGGAGCCCTACAAACTCGAGCTGATCGGCCTCAAGGGCGCCGTCGGACACGGCGAGGGGTCGACCGACGACGGTGAGTCCGTCGAGGTCGGGGGCGCCGAGCTCACCATCTACGACAACGTCGATCGTGAGGGCGTCACGGTCTGGAAAGACCTATGCCGCGGGCCGCATGTTCCCAACACCGGCGCCCTCGGCGTCTCGAAGCTCATGCGGATCGCGGCCGCCTACTGGCGCGGTAGCGAGAAGAACCCGCAGTTGCAGCGCATCTACGGCACCGCGTGGCCGAGCAAAGACGAGCTGCGCGCCTATATCGAGCGCCTCGAAGAGGCCGCCAAGCGCGATCACCGCAAGCTCGGCAGGGAACTGGACCTCTTCTCGTTCCCCGACGAGATCGGCTCCGGCCTGTCCGTCTGGCATCCCCGCGGCGGTCTCGTGCGGATGGAGATGGAGCAGCACGCACGCCGGCGCCATGTCGAGGCCGGTTACACCTACGTCTACACGCCGCACATCGCGAAGCAGGACCTCTTCCTGCAGTCCAACCACCTCGTCACCTACAAGGAGGGGATGTTTCCCCCGATCGTGATGGACGAGGAGGTGGACGCCGACGGCAACATCACCAAGCAGGGCGTCGACTACTACCTCAAGCCGATGAACTGCCCGATGCACATCCTGATCTATAAAGAGCGGGCCCGCAGCTATCGCGACCTGCCCATGCGCCTCGCCGAGAACGGCACGGTCTACCGCAACGAGCTCTCGGGCGCGCTTCACGGGCTCACCCGTGTGCGCGGTTTCACGCAGGACGACTCCCACCTCTTCGTAACCCCCGAGCAACTCGAGGACGAGACCAGCAAAGTGCTCGAGTTCGTCATCTCGATGCTTCGTGACTTCGGGCTGGACGACTTCGAGCTCGAGCTCTCGATGCGCGACGACCACAAGGACAAGTGGATCGGGTCGGACGAGTTCTGGGACTACTCGACGAACGCACTTCGCAACGTCGCCAAGGCGAGCGGGCTCAAGCTGACCGAGATGCCCGGGGAGGCAGCCTTCTACGGGCCCAAGATCGACCTGAAGACCCGCGACGCGATCGGGCGCACGTGGCAGCTGTCGACCGTGCAGGTGGATCCGAACCTGCCCGAGCGCTTCGAACTGGAGTACACCGACAGCGACGGGCAGAAGAAACGGCCGATCATGATCCACCGCGCGCTCTTCGGTTCGATCGAGCGGTTCTTCGCGATCCTGCTCGAGCACTACGCCGGGGCGTTCCCGGTCTGGCTGTCGCCGGTTCAGGTGGTCGGCATCCCCGTGGCCGAGGAGTATGTCGACTACCTGTCGGAGATCGTCGACCGCCTCCGCAAGGACGGTGTTCGCGCCGAGGTCGACCTGTCGGATGACCGGATGCAGAAGAAGATCCGCAACGCGGCACAGGACAAGGTGCCCTTCCAGTTGATCGCGGGAGAGCAGGACCGGGCCGCCGGCACGGTCAGCTTCCGGTTCCGCAGCGGTGAGCAGGACAACGGCATCCCGGTCGACGAGGCCGTTCGCCGCATCCGCGAGGCGATCGACACCCACGCGCAGGTATAGGCACGATTCCTGCGCAAGACGCAAGAATATTTCGCGAAAGCCCCTAGCGCGGGGCGTCATCTGGCGGATAGCGTTTCGAGCAGGCGCCCATGGACCAGTCGGTCTACCCGCGAACGAGGGGCGCCCGGCACCCTTATCCGTCTCCTGGAAAGCATGCCATGCGCGCTCGTCGGTCTGTCCTTGTCTCTGTGCTCGCCGCTTCGGCCCTCATCTTCTCGGGGGCGATCGCGACTCCCGCATTCGCTGCCGACCCCCCACCCGATTTCACGGCGACGTCTGTGACGCCGTCGGGCCCACCCGAGGACGGAGCCCGGTCGAAGTCAGGTCAGCTCGCAGAGAGCGACGCGGCGCTACTCGCTCGGTCCGACGGACAGGTCGTCCCGATCATGGTGAAGGTCGACGTCGATCCGGTCGCGTCGTACACGGGGGACGTCGACGGATTCGCCGCGACGAGTCCGGAGGTCACCGGCAGAGAGCTGTCGCTCTCCGATCCCGCGGTCGCCGCCTACCTGCGCTACGTGAAGGACGCGCTGGCGGCGGCACTCGCCGACATCAAGGCCGCGGTGCCGTCGGCGACTCTGCTGAATTCGTACCCGATCGCTTACGGCGGCCTCGCGATGACCGCCCGGGCGACAGACGCCAAGACCGTGCTCTCGGTCCCTGGTGTCGCTGCTGTGCAGGACAACGCGCTGCAACATGTGCCGGCATCCGACTCGGGAGCCGCTTCGGTGGCGGCTCCCTCTTCCCTCACCGCGCCGTCGGGGGAATCGGCTGCTTCCGCGCCCTCGGCGGTCCTCGACAACGACGCCAGCACGTTCATCGGAGCCGACAAGGTGTGGCCGTCGCTCGGTGGTCGCGACAAGGCCGGCCAGGGCGTCATCATCGGCGTGATCGACACGGGCATCTGGCCCGAGCATCCGATGCTCGCCGACAACGGCATCCCGCACCCCGCGGGCGGCCCATGGGCATGTGAGTTCGGGACGGGCGGCGACGACCCGTTCACCTGCAACGACAAGCTTGTCGGTGCGTACTCGTTCCTCGACACCTACCGCGCCCTCAACGCGATCGGCGCGGAGGACTTCTGCTCGGCATCCGATTGCTCGGCGCGTGACTCAGAAGGACACGGCACCCACACCGCGACCACTGCGGCCGGTAGCTACGTCTCGACCGCACCGATCTTCGGCGTCGACCGCGGACCCGTGAGCGGCATCGCACCCGGAGCATCGGTCATCGCCTACCGTGCACTCGGCCCGGGCGGTGGGTACACCTCCGACCTGCTGGCGGCAGTGCAGCAGGCCATCGTCGACGGTGTCGACGTCATCAACTACTCGATCAGCGGAAGCGGATCCGTGTACTCGGATGCGGTGGAGCTCGCGTTCCTCGATGCTTACGCCGCGGGGGTGACCGTAAACGCTTCCGCGGGCAACGACGGCCCCGGCGCCTCGACGGCCAACCACGCAGGACCGTGGGTGACCACGGTCGCCGCCTCGACGTTCGACCGCCAGTTCGCTTCGACGCTCACCCTGACCAGCACCGACGGCGCCACCTACTCGAAGGCCGGCTCGACGTTGACGCAGGGCGTGACAGGCGCCGCTGTGGTCCTGGCAGCTTCCGTACCGGGCTACACCGGCGGGGCACTGTGCCTCACGCCCTTCGCCGCGGGCTCCCTGACCGGACAGGTCGTCGTGTGCCAGCGCGGGGAGAACGGACGCGTCGAGAAGGGCTTCAACGCCCTGCAGGGTGGTGCCGCTGGCATGATCCTGTACAACGCGGCGGCGAGCGACGTCGAGACCGACAACCACTTCCTGCCGGCGATCCATCTCGAGGGTCCGAACACCGACCTGCTCACCTTCCTCGGCGCGCATCCGGGGATCACGGCGACCTGGGCGGCCGGACAGGCGGGGCCGGCGACCGGCGACGTCATGGCCGGATTCAGCTCGCGCGGGCCCATCGGCGAGTTCCTGAAGCCCGACATCACCGCGCCGGGCGTGCAGATACTCGCGGGGCTCACGCCCGAGTCGACCGATCTGGCGACGGGGCCGACGGGGGAGCTCTACCAGGCGATCGCCGGAACCTCGATGTCGTCACCGCACGCGGCAGGCGTCTCAGCGCTCGTGATCGCCGCGCATCCCAGCTGGACTCCCGGCCAGGTGAAGTCGGCGCTCATGACGTCGTCGTTGCAGGCCGTGACCAATGTGGATGGCAGCCCCGCCGGGGTCTTCGATCGCGGGGCTGGCAGCATCCGTGCCGACCGGGCGCTCTCGCCGACTCTGACGATCAGTGAAACGGCCGCCGAGTACGTCGCGAGCGCGGCCGACCCGCTGAGCCGGCAGGACCTGAACACGCCGAGCATCTTCGTCGATCCGCTTCCGGGCGCTGCCGTCGTCACGCGCACGGTCACCAATGTGACGAGCAGCACGCAGACGTTCACGGTGAAGTCGAAGATGGCGGGTGGGACCCAGGCGATCGTGTCGCCGGCGGCCTTCACGCTGCAACCCGGCAAGTCGCGAACCGTGAAGATCGTCCTGAGTGGTGTCGACGCGGCTGACGGATGGCACGAGGGTCAGCTGACCTTCACGTCCTCCCGCAGCGGTGCGACGCCAGTCGTCGTGCCGGTCGCGGTGAACGTCGGCGAAGCGCAGATCAGTCTCGCTCAGTCGTGCACGCCGGCAGAGATCCAGCGGGGATCGAGCACCACCTGCACGGTGACTGCCTCGAGCTCGCTGCCGGTCGATGTGCAGGCGACGATCGACGTCACGGCCTCCCCGCTGCTGAAGGTCACCGCGGTGGGTGCGCCCGCTACGAAGAAGCCGTTCGGAGCGAAATGGACGGGCACGCTCACTGCTGCCAAGCCGCCGACCATCGACGCGGTCGAACCCGTGCCGAACGGTGACACTCCGGGAGGCGGCTTCCTGCCGCTCGGGGACTTCGGCATCGCGCCCGTTGCGGGCGTCGGAGACGAGAGCATCGTGAACTTCAACGTGCCGAGCTTCGTCTACGGCGGCGAGGTGTACACCAGCATCGGGATCGTCTCGAATGGCTACCTGGTGGTGGGAGGCGGAACGTCGGCGGATGTCGAATTCCAGCCGCCCGCATCGTTCCCCGACGCCGCGACGCCGAACAACGTCATCGCTCCGTACTGGACCGACCTCAATCCGGCAGATGGCGGGGCGCTGCGAGTCGGCACGCTCAGCGATGGCGTGAACACCTATCTGGTCGCGGAGTGGGAGGACGTTCCGACCTGGAGCGGGAACGGCACCAATTCGTTCCAGATCTGGATCACCCTCGGCGCCACCGAGCAGACCTACATCACCTACGGTGGGCCGCTGACGGCCGAGCCGGGCGTGGGATCGCTCACCGGGGCCGAGAACCGCACGGGATCCAGTGGCGTGACGGTGTCGCCCGTGGATTCGGATTCTGCGTATCAGGTGCTGACGAGCCCGCCGGCCGCGGGTGGCGCGGTGACCTTCGACTACACGGTCAAGGGTCTCGTGCGAGGAACGTGGAAGACCACCGCGGTACTCACGTCGCCGGCCATCAACACGATCCCGATCGAACGCACCCCCATCAAGGTCAAATGACGAGCGGGTGACCGGGCGGCCCGTGTGCTGCCCGGTCACCGGCGCCCGCTAGTTTGATGTCGATGAAGGACTACGACGGCACGGAGTACCCCGACGCCGAATCGAGTGCGGACTTCGCCGGTGTCCCGGATGGGTTCCAGCGTCTATGGACGCCCCATCGGATCGCCTACATCGAGCAGGGGCCGACGCCCGCGGGCGACGAATGCGTCTTCTGCACGGCACCGGCGCTCAGGGACGAGCAGGCGCTCATCGTGCATCGCGGCGAGTTCGGATACGTCATCCT
The DNA here is from genome assembly GCA_039917005.1 of Pseudolysinimonas sp. Classification (GTDB taxonomy): domain Bacteria; phylum Actinomycetota; class Actinomycetes; order Actinomycetales; family Microbacteriaceae; genus JBDSKH01. The sequence goes on along the minus strand of JBDSKH010000138.1, from coordinate 2,970 downwards.
GAACCTCTTCCCGTACAACAGCGGCCATCTTCTCGTCGTGCCCTACCGCCACGTTGCGAGGTATGACGAGGCGACCGATGAGGAGACAACCGAGATCGCCGGCCTCACCCAGACGGCCATGCGCGTGCTGTCCGTCACCTCGACCGCCGATGGGTTCAACATCGGCATGAACCAGGGCGCGATCGCCGGCGCGGGCATCGCCGCGCACCTGCATCAGCATGTGGTGCCGCGGTGGGCAACCGACGCGAACTTCTTCCCGATCATCGCGCACACCAAGGCATTGCCGAAGCTGCTCGGCGAGGTGCGGGACGAGCTCGCTCGCGCCTGGCCCGCATGACCCCCCGAGCACCGGCCAGGCCAGAAAATCGCCGTTGGCATCCTGGCGCCGCCGCCGCATCCCGAGCACCGAAAGTAGAATCTTTGCCATGACCGACACCACCACGACTACTGACCTGGGCACGAGCCGCGTCAAGCGCGGGCTCGCCGAGATGCTCAAGGGCGGCGTCATCATGGACGTCGTGACGGCCGAGCAGGCCCGTATCGCAGAGGACGCCGGAGCCGTCGCCGTCATGGCGCTCGAGCGTGTTCCGGCCGACATCCGCGCGCAGGGCGGCGTCGCGCGCATGAGCGATCCCGACCTCATCGAGGCGATCATCGCGCAGGTCTCCATCCCGGTCATGGCGAAGGCGCGCATCGGCCACTTCGTCGAGGCCCAGGTTCTTCAGTCGCTCGGCGTCGACTACATCGACGAGTCCGAGGTGCTGTCGCCCGCCGACTACGTGAACCACATCGACAAGTGGCCCTTCACGGTGCCGTTCGTCTGCGGCGCGACCAACCTGGGCGAGGCGCTGCGTCGCATCACCGAGGGCGCAGCGATGATCCGCTCGAAGGGCGAGGCGGGCACGGGCGACGTGTCGGAGGCCACCAAGCACATCCGCACGATCACCGGCGAGATCAATTCGCTCAAATCGAAGACGAAGGACGAGCTGTACGTCGCGGCCAAGGAGCTGCAGGCACCGTACGAGCTCGTCGCCGAGGTCGCGGCGACGGGCAAGCTTCCGGTCGTTCTCTTCACCGCGGGTGGTGTCGCCACCCCCGCGGATGCCGCGCTCATGATGCAGCTCGGCGCCGATGGCGTCTTCGTCGGCTCCGGCATCTTCAAGGCCGGCAACCCGGAGGCGCGTGCGGCAGCCATCGTGAAGGCCACCACGTTCCACGACGACCCGGCCATCATCGCCGAGGCGTCGCGCGGGCTCGGCGAGGCCATGGTCGGCATCAATGTGAGCGACCTGCCCGCCCCGCACCGCCTGTCCGAACGTGGCTGGTAGCGGCAGCGCGAAGCCCCGCGTCGGCGTCCTCGCCCTTCAGGGCGACTTCCGCGAGCACCTGCTCGTCCTCGGCGAGCTGGGGGCGGATGCGGTGCCGGTCCGGCGCGAGAGCGAACTGGATCGGGTGAGCGGGCTCGTCATCCCCGGCGGTGAGTCGAGTGTGATGGACAAGCTCTCGCGGCTGTTCGGGCTCGCCGACCCGCTCAAAGCCCGCATCGCATCCGGGATGCCCGTCTACGGCACGTGCGCAGGCCTCATCATGCTGGCGGATACCCTGGTCGACGGCATCGCGGGGCAGCAGAGCCTCGGTGGGCTGGACATCGCCGTGCGGCGCAACGCCTTCGGCAATCAGAACGATTCCTTCGAGACCGATCTCGACATCCCGGAGCTCGGCGATCCGCCCATGCACGCGGTGTTCATCCGTGCCCCGGTGGTGGAGACCGTGGGGGAGCGGGCGACGGCACTCGCGTCGCTGGCCGACGGCCGCGTCGTCGCGGTCGAGCAGGGAGCGCTGCTCGGTACCTCGTTCCACCCGGAGATCACCGACGACTACCGCTTCCATGAGCGCTTCCTGCAACACGTGCGAGCCGCCTGAGACGCCGAGCCCGCGAGCGCGCACGGGCGCGTCGAAAGTGCATGGGCGAACGTGCTCCCTGGACGAACAACATGCACGCTCGACGGTATTCAACCGAGGGGTTGACAAAGCCGACGCCGGGCGGCATCCTGTAATCAACCGAATGGTTGAACAAGGGAGATGACCGTGGCGGCAGACGCACTCTCGCGGGTGTTCTCGGCATTGGCGGATCCGACCCGGCGCGACATGGTCGCCCGGCTCTCGATCGCCGACGCCACCGTCAACGAGTTGGCCGAGCCCTACGAGGTCTCGGTGCAGGCGGTCTCGAAGCACCTCCGGGTGCTCGAGGACGCCGGACTCGTGACCCGCACCCGCGACGCCCAGCGCCGCCCCGTGCATCTCGAAGCGGAGGTCTTCGACCTGATGACCAAATGGATCGAGCGTTACCAGCGGCAGGCGGAGGAGCGGTACCGCCGCCTCGACGACGTGTTGCGTGACCTGCCCGACGACACCGAAGGAGAAAGAGAATGAGCACCATGACAACCCACCCCGAGGCCGAGATCATCGTCGACAAGGACGTGCCACTGGTCCGGATCATCCGGGAATTCGACGCGCCGGCGGCCAAGGTCTATCGGGCTCACGTCGACCCGAAGCTCTTCGTGCAGTGGAACGGCCCGGATTACCTGACGACGACGCCCGTCGTCTGGGACGCGCGCACCGGCGGCTCGTATCGCTACACGATGAGCGGAGGCGATACAGACACCGCCTTCAACGGCGTCTTCCACGAGCTGCGCGAGAACGAGCTCATCGTCCAGACCTTCTCGTGGGAGGGGATGCCGGACGGCGTCGCTCTCGAGAAGCTGCGGTTCGAAGCTCTGCCTGGCGGGCGCACCCGCCTGACCTCCACCTCGCTGGTCGACTCGTTCGCCGACCGTGACGCCTTCGTCGCCAGCGGCATGGAGACCGGCATCGTCGAGGGCTACAACAAGCTCGACGAGCTGCTCGCCGGCAGCGCCAGCTGATCGAGTAGCCGCGCAGCGGCGTATCGAGATCACGGCCCGCGCCCTT
>JBDSKH010000137.1:0-3407 GCA_039917005.1 Pseudolysinimonas sp. | reverse complement strand
GTCATCGGGAACCCGGTGGCCCGGTAGGCGCGCACCAGCACGTCCTCGCAGGCGATCTTGTCGCGCGAGTACTGCCAGAACGGGTTGTGCAGCGGCGTCGCTTCGGTGATCGGAAGGTGCGCGATCGGCTTCTGGTACGCGGATGCCGAGGAGATGAAGATGTACTGCGCGGTGCGACCCTCGAAGAGCTCGACGTCGGCCTCCACCTGGTCGGGGGTGAACGCGCGGAAGTTCGCGACCACGTCGAACTCGCGATCGCCGACGGCGGCGCGGATCGAGGCGGGGTCGCCGGCATCCCCCACGATCGACTCCGCGCCGGCGATCGGGGGCCTGGTCGCGTCGGTTCCGCGGTTGAGCAGCGTCAGCTCCATGCCGCGCTCGACGGCGAGCCGGCTCGAGGAAGCGCTGATGATGCCGTTGCCGCCGATGATCAGAACTCGCAGAGCAGACATGATCGTAGGCTTCCACCATGGCACCCGGCGCGCAAACTCCTTCTCCCGCTGACAACCCCGGAATCGAGCTCGACGAACTGGATGCCGATGTGCGCCCCGCCGACGACCTGTTCCGGCACGTGAACGGCAAATGGATCGAGCGCACCGAGATCCCCAGCGACAAGGCGCGCTACGGATCCTTCTACGTGCTCGCCGAGGAGGCCGAAGCGGCCGTACGCGACATCATCGAGGAGGCGCGCAGCGGCGATCCCGGCACCGAGGAGCGCAAGGTCGGCGACCTCTACACGAGTTTCCTCGACGAGCCGGCTATCGAGGCGCGAGGGTGGGGCGCCATCGCACCCGATTTCGCGGCCATCGACGGCATCGACGACGTCCCCTCCCTGCTGAAGCAGCTCGGCCGCCTCGAGCGACTCGGCACCAGCGGCTTCCTCCAGCTCTTCGTCGACAACGACCCCGGAGATCCTGAGCGGTACCTCGTCTTCGTCGAGCAGGGCGGCCTCGGCCTGCCCGACGAGTCCTATTACCGCGAGGAGAAGTTCGCCGAGATCCGCACCGCCTACCTCGCCCACCTCGAGCGCATGTTCCGGATGGCGGGGCTGGCCGATCCGGCCGAGCGGGCCGGGCGCGTGCTCGAACTCGAGAACGCGATCGCCGGCCACCACTGGGACAACGTCCGCACGCGCGACAGCCAGGCGACCTACAACCCGATGCATTGGGCGGAGGTCGACACCCTCGCCGGGGGAAGTGGCCTCCTCACCACCTGGATCGACGCGATGGATGTGCCCTCGAAGGCCGTCGCCGAGGTCGTCGTGCGCGAGCCGAGCTTCATCGAGGGTGTGGCCGGGCTCCTCGACGACGGCCGCATCGAGGCCTGGGGCGACTGGCTGCGCTGGCAGGTGATCCGGTCGGCCGCTCCCTACCTCCACAACGAGGTCGTGCAGGCGAACTTCGACTTCTACGGCAAGACGCTGACGGGCACACCTGAGCTGCGTGCACGATGGAAGCGCGGGGTATCCGTCGTCGAGGGTGCCCTGGGCGAGGCCGTCGGCCGCATCTACGTCGAACGGCACTTCAGCCCTGCCGCGAAGACGGCGATGGACGCGCTGGTGGCCAACCTGGTCGCGGCGTACCGCGACAGCATCCAGAAGCTCGAATGGATGACACCCGAGACCCGCGGGCGCGCACTCGACAAGCTCGAGAAGTTCACGCCCAAGATCGGGTTCCCGGTGCGCTGGCGCGACTACTCGAAGCTCGAGATCGTGCCCGACGACCTGATCGCGAACGTGCGCGCGACGACGGAGTTCGAGTTCCAGCGCGAGCTCGGCAAGATCGGCAAGCCGATCGATCGTGACGAGTGGTTCATGACCCCGCAGACCATCAACGCGTACTACAACCCGGGGTTCAACGAGATCGTGTTCCCCGCGGCGATCCTGCAGTACCCCTTCTTCGACGAGGCGCGGGATGCCGCGGCCAACTACGGCGCGATCGGCGCGGTGATCGGCCACGAGATCGGCCACGGTTTCGACGACCAGGGATCGCAGTACGACGGCGACGGGCGCCTCACCGACTGGTGGACCGCGGCCGACCGCGCGGCGTTCGAGGAGCGCACGGCATCGCTCATCGCTCAGTACGACGCGCTCGAACCTGCGCAGCTGCCCGGTCACCACGTCAAGGGCGACCTGACGATCGGCGAGAACATCGGCGACCTCGGTGGGCTCGGCATCGCGTGGAAGGCGTACCTGCTGTCGCTGGGTGGGGCGGAGCCCCCTGTCGTGGGCGGGCTGACCGGCGCGCAGCGCTTCTTCCTCAGCTGGGCACAGGCCTGGCAGGTCAAGCTGCGCGACGAGGAGGCGCTGCGCCTGCTCTCGATCGACCCGCACTCGCCGAATGAGTTCCGCTGCAACCAGATCGTCCGTAACATTGACGCTTTCTACTCCACCTTCGAAGTGACCCCCTCAGACGCCCTCTGGCTCGAACCGGAAGACAGAGTCACCATTTGGTAGACACCGCGATGGCCCGTGAACGGCGCGAGCGTGTCCGCACGCCTCGCGCCGCACAGCATCGCGCCGTGCAGCCCACCGAGAACTTCGCCAACAGCTTCACCGCGCTCGGCGATCTCGCCTACGAGGGCGCCCAGGTCTCCGGGTCGGTCATGGACCTCGACTCCGGCCGCATGCTCGTGGCCATCGACGAGCGCATCGTGCTGCCGACGGCGTCGATCGGCAAGATCCTGCTGCTCATCGAGGTGTCGGCCCGGCTGACGGAACGCGATGCGTCGGGCTACGGCATCCTCGACAAGACGGCTCGGGATGCGGTGGGCGACTCGGGCGTGTGGCAGCACCTCCAGGCGCCGTCGCTCCCCGTCGCCGACCTCGCGTCGCTCGTCGGCGCGACGAGCGACAACCTCGCGACCAATGTCCTGCTGCGGCAGGTCGGCCTACCGGCCGTCCGCGCGCGCACCGAGTCGCTCGGGCTGCTGCGCACAGCGCTGCTCGACCTGGTGCGCGATTCACGCGGGCCGGATGACGCGCCGCAACTCTCCGTGGGGTCGACCGCCGAGCTCATGTGGCTGTTCTCGGCCCTCGCCCGCGGCGAGGTCGTCGACAGCCTCACCTCGAGCCGCGTGCTCGGCTGGCTCTCGCTCAACTCGGACCTGTCGCTCGTCGCGAGCGCCTTCGGGCTCGATCCGCTGTCGCACCGAGGGGTCGATCACGGCCTCCTGCTCGTGAACAAGACCGGCACCGACACCGGGGTCCGAGCCGAGGCGGGCGTGTTGCGCGGGCCGCGGGCCGGTGTCGCCTACGCGGTCTCGGTGCAGTTCAACGACAGCGGCATCGCTGCGCGGCTGCGAGTGCTGGATGCGATGCGTACCGTGGGCCTGGACCTTCTCGAGTACGTGCACTGATTTCGTTAACCCGGTCCTTAACCCGGTCTGTATACCCCTCCGCTCACCCG
>JBDSKH010000136.1:0-10071 GCA_039917005.1 Pseudolysinimonas sp. | reverse complement strand
ACGATCACCATCGGCGGCGAGAGCAACGAGATCACTCTCGAGGTGGCTCAGCACCTCGGTGACGACCTCGTGCGAGCGATCGCCCTGAAGCCGACCGACGGTTTGGTCCGCGGGCAAGAGGTGCGCGACACCGGCGAGGCCATCTCGGTCCCCGTCGGCGACGTCACCAAGGGCAAGGTCTTCAACGTGATCGGCGAGGTGCTGAACCTCGCACCGGGCGAGAAGCTCGAGATCACCGAGCGCTGGCCGATCCACCGCAAGCCGCCGCCCTTCGACCAGCTCGAGTCCAAGACCCAGCTCTTCGAGACCGGCATCAAGGTCATCGACCTCCTGACCCCGTACGTGCTCGGCGGCAAGATCGGCCTGTTCGGCGGCGCCGGCGTCGGCAAGACCGTCCTCATCCAGGAGATGATCCAGCGCGTCGCGCAGGACCACGGCGGTGTCTCGGTGTTCGCCGGTGTCGGCGAGCGCACCCGTGAGGGCAACGACCTCATCAAGGAGATGGAGGAGGCGGGCGTCTTCGACAAGACGGCCCTCGTCTTCGGTCAGATGGACGAGCCGCCGGGAACGCGTCTGCGCGTCGCCCTGTCGGCTCTCACGATGGCGGAGTACTTCCGCGACGTGCAGGGGCAGGACGTTCTACTGTTCATCGACAACATCTTCCGCTTCACGCAGGCCGGTTCCGAGGTGTCGACGCTGCTCGGCCGCATGCCGTCCGCGGTGGGCTACCAGCCCAACCTCGCGGATGAGATGGGCATCCTGCAGGAGCGCATCACCTCCACGCGCGGTCACTCGATCACCTCGCTGCAGGCGATCTACGTCCCCGCCGACGACTACACCGACCCGGCACCGGCCACCACGTTCGCGCACCTCGACGCGACCACCGAGTTGTCACGCGAGATCGCATCCAAGGGCCTCTATCCCGCGGTCGACCCGCTGACCTCGACGAGCCGCATCATGGACCCCCGCTACCTGGGCGAGGACCACTACCGCGTCGCGACGAGCGTCAAGCAGATCCTGCAGAAGAACAAGGAACTCCAGGAGATCATCGCCATCCTCGGTGTCGACGAGCTGTCGGAGGAGGACAAGATCACGGTGTCGCGTGCGCGCCGTATCCAGCAGTTCCTCTCGCAGAACACCTACATGGCGAAGAAGTTCACGGGCGTCGAGGGATCGACGGTTCCGCTGAAGGACACCATCGAGTCGTTCGATGCGATCGTCCGCGGCGACTTCGACAGCGTGGCCGAGCAGGCGTTCTTCAACGTCGGCTCGATCGGCGATGTCGAGGAGCGCTGGGCGCAGATCCAGAAGGAGAACGGCTAGCCATGGCCGAACCCGGCGCGCATGAGCTGCAGGTGAGTGTGGTGTCGGCCGACAGCGAGATCTGGTCCGGCACGGCGAAGCAGGTCGTGGCCCGCACGACCATCGGCCAGATCGGCCTGCTCGCGGGCCACGAGCCGGTGCTCGGAGTCCTCGCCAGTGGCGAGGTGCGCATCACCACGACCGACGGCGACGTCGTGACGGCGAAGGCCGAGGACGGCTTCGTATCGATGCAGAACAACGTCGTGACGATCGTCGCCGGAGCAGCCGAGCTGTTGTGACCGACCTGGGGGGCACCGAGCTGGGCGGGGAGGGAGCATCGCTCCCGCTGCTGGTGGTCACTGCCGGCCTGCCGGCAACGGGCAAGAGCACGATCGCCGAAGTCGTGGGCAACCGCCTCGGGTTGCCGGTGCTGTCCGTCGACCCGATCGAGGCCGCCATCCTGAGCGCAGGCATCGAGAGCACGCAGCCGACCGGGCTCGCCGCCTACCTGGTCGCGGAGACGATGGCTGAGGGCGTACTCACCGGCGGGCGCGGAGTCGTGATCGACGCCGTCAACGCGGTCGAGCCCGCCCGCGAGCAGTGGGTCAAGCTGGCGGCACGGCAGAACGCGACGCTCCGGTTCATCGAGGTGATCTGTTCCGACCCCGTGGTACACCGGGAGCGTCTCACAGCGCGCGCGGGCCGGCACGCCAAGATCGACACGTCATACGCCGTAGAGCAGAGCCTCGACGAGTGGGAGCCGTGGACGGGTGAGTCGGCGGCCGTGCCCCGCGTCACCCTCGATTCGGTGCAGCCGCTCGGGGTCAACATCGAGCAGGCGCTCGATTTTCTGAATGGCTGAGCCTCAACGGCTGACCCTCGACAGGCGAGCATGCTGATCCTGCTGCCCCCGTCGGAGACCAAGCGAACCGGCGGCGACGACGACACCCGGCTCGACTACGGCGCGCTGTCCTGGCCGCAGCTGACGGCGCAGCGACGCAAGGCCGTCGACGGGGTGCGCCGCCTGTCCCGCAACCTCGGTGCCGCAACGGGAGCGTTGCGGCTGGGCGGCACGCAGGCGGCCGAGGTCGCGCGCAACCGCGTCGTCTTGACCTCGCCGATCCTGCCGGCGATCGACCGTTATGAGGGCGTGCTGTATGAGGGTCTGGATGCGGCGACCCTGACGGCCGAGCAGCGCGCGTTCGCCGGAAGGCACGTCGCGATCGCCTCGGCGGCATTCGGGCTGACCGGTGCCCTGGATCCGATCCCCGCATACCGGCTGTCGCACGACTCGCGGCTGCCCGGCCTCTCGCTGACGCGGCTGTGGCGTGCGCCCCTCGCCGCGCTTCTCGCCGCGACCGGGGGCCTGCTGATCGACCTGCGCTCGGAGGCCTACGCGAATCTCGGGCCGATCCCCGATCGGGACGACGCCGTCTTCGTGCGTGTCGTGAGCGAGGACGCCACGGGACGCCGCCGCGCGCTCAACCACTTCAACAAGAAGGGCAAGGGCGAGTTCGTGCGGCGGATCCTCGAATCGGGTGTCGACCACCCGGACTGCGACTCTCTGCTGGCCTGGGCGACAGCCACCGGCATCCGGCTGGAGCGTGGAGTGGCGGGCGAGCTCGATCTCGTAGTCTGAGCGCATGCCCAGCCCCAGCCCGAACGACCTCGGCAACGACACCGCGGCGGGAGTCATCGTCATCCTGGTGGCGTACCTGGTCATCCTCGGCGTCGCGTTGCTGATCAGCTACCTGCTGATGTCGATCACCCTCATGCTCTTCTTCCGCAAAGTCGGCGTCACGCCGGGGCTCGCGTGGGTGCCGATCTACAGCACCTGGAAGTGGCTCGAGGTCGGCAGTCAGCCCGGGGCGCTCGCACTTCTGCGGCTGGTCCCGGGTGCAGGCCTGGTGACCTCGGTGTTCCTCGTCATCGGCATGCACCGGAGCGACATCGCCTTCGGGAAGAGCACCGAGTGGATCGCGCTGGCGATCCTCGTGCCGTGGCTGTGGTGCATCCTGCTCAGTCAGCCGACCGAGCAATACCATCCCGAGTGGCTGGCCGCGAGGGGCTATCCCCCACCGCACGCCGGCATCGGGTCGATCGCAGCGTCGTAGGCGGCAGCTACCGCGCCCGCCAGCATCCGGCGACGTGGTCGTCGACCATGCCGGAGGACTGCATGAGGGCATAGACCGTCGTCGGCCCGACGAAGCGATAGCCCAGCTTCTTCAGCGCGCGGCTCGCGGCCGTCGACTCGTCGGTCGTCGCGGGCAACTCGGCGAAGGACGCGGGGGCTGAGGGGCGCGCAGGAGGCGCGAAGCCCCAGAGCAGAGCGTCGAGAGCCCCGGGCTCGTGTGCGACGAGCTGCTGCGTGATCCGCGCGTTCGAGATCGTCGCCTCGACCTTCGCGCGATTGCGGATGATGCCCGGGTCGTTCATGAGGCGCTCGACGTCGCGCTCGTCGAATGCTGCGACGGCGTCGATGTCGAAGCCCGAGAATGCCATGCGGAACGTCGGCCGGCGTCGCAGGATGGTGATCCAGGACAGCCCCGCCTGGAAGCCCTCGAGACTGAGCTTCTCGAACAACGGCTGGTCGCCGTGGAGCGGGGTGCCCCATTCCTCATCGTGGTAGCGCGCGTACTCCGCGTCGGCGCCGACCCAGGCGCAGCGCGCCCGGCCGTCGTCGCCGAGGAGGATCGAGGGTCGGCTCAAGCTGCTGACGCAGAAGCAGGAACGGTGTGCGCTATGCCCTCGTGCGCAAGCAGCCACGACTTGGTCGGGATGCCGTCGCCTCCGCTGTAGCCGGTGATGCGGCCGTCGCTGCCGAGCACGCGGTGGCATGGCACGATGATGGGAATCGGGTTCGCGCCCACGGCGCCGCCGACCGCCCGCCCGGCGGTCGCCCGCCCGGTGGACATGCCGAGCTCTCCGTAGGACACGACCTCACCCCAGTCGAGCGCCACGAGCTGCTCCCAGACGGCGAGCTGGAACGCGGTGCCGGCCAGCGAGATCGGCAGATCGAAGTCGTGACGGTGGCCCGCGAAGTACTGTTCGAGCTGTTCGACCGCCCGGTCGAGGATCGCGTCGGACCGCTCGGGCAGATCGTCGTCGGGGAGGGTGCCGTCGCGCTCGATCGAGAGCGAGACGATCGCGTCGCCGTTGCCCACGATCTCGATGCGACCGATCGGACTGGTCATGCGGCGAACGAAGCGGGGGGTGTCGAGCACTGTCTGCATGCTTCGAGAGTAGACCGGGCCCCCGACGTCCACTCGCGGGAATCGGACATCGCGTACCGAGGCAACCGGCGTCGGCTGGGGAGGAGGGGTGACATCCTGAAGTCATGGAATCGCGCCCCCTCGGCACCTCGTTTCTGCACGTCTCCGTCGTCGGTCTCGGCTGCAACAACTTCGGTCGCCCCGGAACGCTGACCGAACAGCAGGACGGCACCACGGCGGTCGTCGTCGCCGCCCTCGCGGCCGGCGTCACACTCTTCGACACGGCCGACGTCTACGGCAAGGAGTTCGGCCTGAGCGAGCGGATGCTCGGCGAGGCGCTCCGCGGCCGCCGCGATGCCGCGATCGTGGCCACGAAGTTCGGGCACACCGGCATGGCGCCCGCCATGGCCGGCGGGGCGCCCATGGGATCGCGGGCGTACATCCGGGCCGCGGTCGAGGGCTCGCTCGAACGGCTCGGCATCGAGACGATCGACCTGTACCAGCAGCACACGCCCGATCCCGCGACGCCCGTCGAGGAGACGCTCGCCGCTCTGGGCGAACTCGTGCAGGAGGGCAAGGTGCGCGAGATCGGCAACTCCAACTTCTCGGCCGCCCAACTCGACGAAGCCGATGCCGCTGCAGTGCTCAACGGCACACCGCGCTTCGTCTCCGCGCAGAACGAATACAACCTGCTTGACCGGGGCGTCGAGCGCGATATCCTGCCTGCCGCCGGCCGGCTCGGTCTCGGCTTCCTGCCCTACTTCCCGCTCGCGAACGGCCTCTTCACGGGCAAGTTCACGCGCACGGAACGCCCCGCAGAAACCCGGATCTCGCGGCAGCGCCCGCATGTCGCCGACGATGCCCCGTGGGACGCGATCGAAGCGTTCGCGGCCTTCGCGGCCGAGCGCGGCATCTCGATGCTGGAGGCGACGCTGGGCTGGTTCCTCGCGCACCCCGCGCTCTCGAGCGTCATCGCGGGGGCGACGCGACCCAAGCAGGTGCAGCAGAACGTCGCGGCGGGTTCGGGATGGCGCCCGAGCGCCGGCGAGCTCGGCGCGATCGAGGGGTTCTTCCCCGTGCCCGCGAGCTGACGCGCCCTACGGATTCATCGCCGCGAGCGCCGCATTCAGCGTCGTCGCATACAGAACCCACGCCCAGTAGGGGATGAGGAGCACGGCCGCGAGCCTGCGCACGGGCCAGAACCGCACCATCGTGACGAGCACCATCGCATCCAGGGCCAGGATGATGACGAACGCGATCCAGAGGGCCGACACTCCGATCACGGGGTAGAGGCCGAAGAATACGGGCGTCCAGATCGCGTTGAGGGCGAGCTGGGCGACGTAGGCGGTGAGGGCGCGACGGGCGCCGACCTCCCTGCCTCGCCGCAGCCAGACCTGCCAGGCGGCGACCGACATCAGCGTGTACAGCACGGTCCAGACAGGACCGAAGACCCCGTCGGGCGGGTTCCAGGAGGCCTTGTCGGCATCCGCGTACCAGCCGTTCACGTTCTGGATGGTGGCGAGGCTGCCGAGGGCGGCGACCGCGAACGAGACAGCGAGAAAGGCGATCAGGGCGAGCACCGACCGGAGGACCGATGCGGAGGCGGGACGGGAGGACACGGTGCCGGACGTCGTCGTCATGGAAGCAGAGCCTGGTCCATGAAGCTCAACATCTGCCCGAAAGCCTCATCCCAGTGCGGATCGAGGCGATGATCGCCGCCCTCGACCGTGAGCAGCGTCACGTCGGCACCGGCGTTCTGCCAATCCTCGACGGTGTGCTCCTCCCAGGTCGCGTAGACGGGATCGTCCGCGGTGCCGTAAGCGACGAGCAACGGCACCGCCGCGCGGGCGGCGAACGTCGCCGAGGCGAGGTCGTCCCAGTGCGCCTGGTTGTCCTCGTACGTGCCGTGCACCGCCGCGATGGCTGCGAACGTCAACGAGTCGCGCGGCAGGAAATGGTCGACGACCCACCAGGGGCGCGAGCTGACGGGCGACATCGCCGCCACGACGTCGTACACCTCGGGGGCGACCACCATGGCCGAAAGCGATTCCCCGCCGCCCAGCGAGTGGCCGAACACACCGATGCGCCCGGCATCGAGACTCGGGATGCCGGAGGCCGACAGCGCGCGGCCCGCGTTCACGAGGTCGGCCACGGCGCCGATCTCGAGGTCGGTGCCGCCGCTCGGGTCGGGGTCGGAGCCGCCGAATCCCCGCAGATCCGGCGCGAACACGACGTGCCCGCTCAGGGCGAACGTCTCCTGCTCGCGCACCAGATCGCTGCCGGTCGTGAACAGGGCGGGGTCCACGGCGCCGTGCACGATCACGACGCCGGGGAATGGCCCGTCGCCGTCGGGCAGGTACAGCATCCCCGTGATCGTGAGGCCCTCGCTGGCGTAGCTCGCGGTCGCCACGCTGAACCCGTCGCGTTGCTCCTCTGCGCCGATCTCGAGCACGGGCGCCTCGGTGGGCGCGTCGATGAGGGTGCGCAGCGTGCGCGGGCCGGTCTCCGTCGGGGTCGGCGTGGATGCGGGGGCCGGGGCGCCGCAGCCGGCCAGCAGGAGCGCCACGGCGGCGATCAGTGAGAGGCGGGAGGGCATGCGGGCCAGCCTAAAGGAGTCGTCGCCCCGGTCAGTGCCCGGTGAGCGGCCCCATGACGCGCGCGATGAGGGAGGGACGCCGGGTGACCCGCTCCTCGATGTCGGCGAACTGGGTCGCGAGCAGGCCTGCGTTCGCACCCGCGAAGCGAAGGGGCTCCGGTTCCCATGCGGGGGAGCGGTGGTTGACCCACGGCAGGCGGGTCAGCTCGCTGTCGGCTCCCGCCAGGAGGTCGGCGAGCGTGCGCCCCGCGAGGTTCGTGGTGCTGAGTCCGTCGCCGACGTAGCCGCCGGCCCATGCCACCCGCTCCGCGGGGTCGTAGGAGGCCGTCGCGTGCCAGTCGCGGGGCACGCCGAGCGGGCCGCCCCAGCTGTGGGTGACCGCGACATCCCGGAATCGTTCGCTGTCGAGCACCGGGAACAGCTCGCCCAGCGTGCGGCGAAGGTGGTCGAAGACCCGCTGCACGCGGTCGTACTCCGGGCGGATCGCGCTTCCCCAGTGATAGCGGGCGCCGCGGCCGCCGAACGCGAAACGGTTGTCGGCCGTGCGCTGGCCGTAGATCACCAGGTGCCGGTAGTCGGCGAACGTCTGGCCGTGCGCGATGCCGATCTCATCCCAGAACGCGTCGGGCAGGGGCTCGGTCGCGATCATGAGCGAGTAGAGCGGCAGAACGCGCCGCCGGGTCGCCCGCAGCGTCGCTCCGTATCCCTCGGTCGCGATCACCAGGCGATCGCTGCTCACCGTTCCCCGTGTGGTCTCGACGCGCCCGGAGCGGTAGTCGAGAACCTCGGTCTGCTCGGCGATGGTCGCGCCGCGGCGTTCGACCGTCTCGGCGAGTCCGCGGACCAGCTTGCCCGGATGCAGGCGCGCGCAGGCGGGGTCGAAGCTCGCCCCCAGCGCCCCCGCCGCGAACACCCGCTCGGGGCCCCAGAGTTCCAGCTGATCGACCCCGTAACCGGCGGCCTCCTCGACCTCGACGCGCGCCGCCGCGAGCTGGACGGGCGAGCGGGCGTACCCGATCGTGCCGCCCTTCGCGAAGTCGGCGTCGATGCCGGCCTGACCGGCCGCGCGCCCGACCTCGTCGACCGTCGCGACCATGGCACGTCGCATCGCCAGGGCCGCATCGCGGCCGTGCTTCCTTTCGAGGGATGCCGTGGAGCGCGGGAACAGCGCGCTGCACCATCCACCGTTGCGTCCCGAGGCGCCGAATCCGGCGATCTCCTTCTCGAGCAGCACGATCGAGAGGGTGGGATCGCGCTCCTGCAGGTACCAGGCCGTCCACAGACCGGTCAGGCCGGCGCCCACGATCGCGACATCGGCATCCCGGTCGCCGGCCAGCGGGGCGCGAGGTGCCAGAGCGCCCGCGGGAAGCGAATCGTGCCAGAAGGAGAGTCCGCGGTAGGTCGCTTCGCTGCCGTGGGGGCCACCGCCGGCGGGCTCGCCGTTCATCGCGCTCCGCCTGGCCGTGCCGCCGCCACGCGCTGGGCGATGGCGGCGATGCCGTCCGGGCCGATGCGGCAGCATCCGCCGATCAGCGCCGTCCCGTCGGCCGCCCACTCGTCCACCAGGTCGCCGGGCAGGTGCGAGGTGCCGGTCCAGGTGCGGCTGGCGCCGTCCCACATCTCTCCGCTGTTCGGGTAGGCCAGGGTCGCGCGGCCGGACTCGCGAGCGAGCGCGAGGGCGCCCGAGACGTCCGCCGCATCGCAGCAGTTCACCCCGACGGCGACGACACCCTCTGCTGCCGCGGCGATCGCGAACGCCTCGCGCAGCGACTCGCCCGTGCGCAGGGTCCCACCGCTGATGGTGACGCTCATCCAGGCCGGGATGCCGATGCCCTCGAGCTCGGCCGCGAGGGCTTCGAGCTCCGCGAGCCTCGTGATCGTCTCGATCGCCAGCACGTCGGGACCGGCTTCGGCGAGCACCTGCAGTCGCCGGCGGTGCCAGGCACGCAGCTCGGCCACCGTCAGGCCATCGTCTCCGCGGTACTCGGAGCCGTCAGCCAGCGTCGCGCCGTATGGACCGATAGAGGCCGCGACCCACCCGCCGCCGGGCGAGTCGTCGCGGGCCTCGGCCGCGAGTCGCACGCTGCGCGCGAGCACCTCGTCGGTCTCGGCGGCGTCGCGGCCCATCGCCCAGAGTCCCTCGTAGCTCACCTGGTAGGACGCGGTGGTGGCGACCTGAGCACCTGCCGCGAAGAACTCGGCATGGGCGCTGCGCACCTCGTCCGGATCCTCGAGCAGGATGCGCGCCGACCACAGATCGGAGCTGACGTCGTTGCCGCGCGCGTCGAGCAGGGTGCCGAGCCCGCCATCCAGGATGACGGGCCCGGTCGCGAGCGCCGCGGCGA
This sequence comes from Pseudolysinimonas sp., assembly GCA_039917005.1. Classification (GTDB taxonomy): domain Bacteria; phylum Actinomycetota; class Actinomycetes; order Actinomycetales; family Microbacteriaceae; genus JBDSKH01. The sequence goes on along the minus strand of JBDSKH010000136.1, from coordinate 616 downwards.
TGCTTCGAGACGCGTCGCCGGCGGCGGCGCTGCCCAGCCCGGTCAGAGCCGGGTCCAGGCCTCGGACAGGACGCCGCGCAGGATCCCCTCGATCTCGTCGAACTCCTTCGGGCCGATCGTCAGCGGCGGCGCCAGCTGCACGACGGGGTCGCCGCGGTCGTCGGCGCGGCAGTAGAGGCCCGCATCGAAGAGCGCCTTCGACAGGAACCCGCGGAGCAGGCGCTCCGACTCGTCGTCGTCGAACGTCGCCTTGGTGTCCTTGTCCTTGACCAGCTCGATGCCGAAGAAGTAGCCGTCGCCGCGCACATCGCCGACGATCGGCAGGTCCTTCAGTCGCTCGAGGGCGGCCCGGAAGAGCGGCGAATTCTCGCGCACGTGCTCGTTGAGCTTCTCCTCCTCGAAGATCGCCAGGTTCTCGAGGGCCACCGCGGACGAGACCGGGTGACCACCGAAGGTGTACCCGTGGTAGAACGTCGTGCTGCCGTGGCGGAAGGGCTCGTACACCCGGTCGCTGACGATGCAGGCGCCGATCGGCGAGTAGCCGCTCGTCATGCCCTTGGCACAGGTGATCATGTCGGGCTGGTAGCCGTAGGCCTCGCACGCGAACATGGTGCCG
>JBDSKH010000135.1:0-4544 GCA_039917005.1 Pseudolysinimonas sp. | reverse complement strand
AGGTCGCCTGCGCGAACCCGCTGCAGGCGATGATGTTGTCGGGATGGGCCCAGGTGCCCCGCACGCGATTGAGGTACTCGGCGAGCGCGGTGCGCAACTCGATGGCACCGCGCCCGTCGAGGTAGCTGAGACGCTCGTTCGGCGCCTCGGTCAGAACTGTGCGGAGGGTGCGCAGCCAGGCAGCGCGCGGGAACTGCGAGACGTCGGGGCGCCCGTACCGGAAGTCGATCGCCGGGCGGCCGTCGGGCCGCCGCTGCTCGTCGAGGGCCGGAGCGACGCGTGCCGGGACGGGGGTGGTCGCGAGGCCGCGGGCGACACGCGTGTACCCGCCGGTCTGCGCGAGCAGATAGCCCTCGGAGGTGAGTTGCTGGTACGCCTCGACCACCACGCCGCGCGACAGCCCGAGCTGGTCGGCGAGGCGCCGGGTCGCGGGCAGGACGCTGCCGCCGAGCAGCCGGCCGTTTCGGATCGCGTCGCGCAGCGCGCCCTCCAGCTGCACATGCGCGGGGGTGCTGGATGCCCGGTCGACCTCGACGAGCAGCGCGGCACCCTTCAAATTGGTATCCGATTCCACCATGGGATTGGAGCTTACCGTCAGTACCAGTCTGCGCGAGAGTAGACCCATGATCACACTCATCGTTCTCATCCCGGTCGTGACCGCCATCGTCATCGCTACCCTCGTCACCGTCTCCCGCGACGGATACGGGCAGACCCGCTCATGACATCCGTCGCCCTGCTCGCCGAGCCGGCCGTCGACGTGTATCTGCTGCACTACGACCGCCCTCCCAAGACCGTCGCCGGCGATCTCGCCGTGATCGACGATCAGGGTGCGGCGATCGTGGTGACCGCGTCGGCGTTCCGCATCCAGGAGGCCCGCCGCACCGACCGCGCCATGTCGGGTCCGTATCCCGCCTCGCTTGTGCCCTCGACCCTCCTGGCCGAGGCGATGGCGGCGGCGTCCCCCGCGCCTTAGGCTGCTCGCCATGAGCACGCCCGACGGCCCACCGTCGTCACCCGTCCCACCGCCCGCGCCGGCCCCTCCGCCGGTGCCGTCGCACTGGGTCGCGCCGAGCGGACCCGCCCCGACGGGAGCGCCGACCACCCCGCCGCAGGGCGGATTCCCGTCGGCTCCGCCCGAGGGCCTGTCGTCCGCGCCGCGGAGGAAGCGCCTGCACCCCGGCGTCATCGCGGCGATCGCCGGAGGCGGCCTGTTCCTGGCCGCCGGTATCGCGGGGATCGTCGTCGTCGCGAACTCGGTCGCGCAAGGCATCGCGTCGCAGGGCTTCCCGTTCACCGACGACGACGTCCCCTACGAGGAACCCGAGGGTGACCACACGCCGCTGGTCGACGGTGAGCCGGGGTCGCCGCTCGCGGTCACTCCGACCCGATGCGATGCCGCGTGCTTCGACACGACCGTGATTCGCGACATCATCCCCGACGACTCCCTCTTCGATCACCTGGCGCTCGACCAGCACATCCCCTGGTACCCCAACGACACCACCACGGCCGCCGACGAGTTCGACATCAACGTGGGCTCGTGGAAGTCGTCGGAGCTCGGCCCCGACGAGTGCTTCATCACCTGGCCGTACTCGCCGATCATCGACCCGATCGGCTCCGTGGGAGTCGCGGACGACCCCATCGACTTCATCGGCTCGCACAGCGATCTCGATTACTACAACGAGATCGATCTCGCGAGCCGGCTCTTCGCGGACGACGAGGCGGCCAGTGCCTACATGGTCGCCCTCGACGCGGCGCTAGGCGAGTGCCCCCGGTATATCGACTCGATCGGCTCCGCCACCGACTTCGTCACCCGCTCGGCCGCCATCGACGTGCCCGACAGCGTCGCAGCGGTCGGCTGGATCCAGAAGACCCAGTACGACGAGCGCTACTACGTCATCGACGTGCAGCGTGGAAACCTCGTCGTGCGCACGACCGGGTACAGCACGGGCGGCTACAGCGAGCTGGAGTTCCGCGATCTGGTGGAGCAGGAGGCGGCGCTGCTCGCCGAGCTGGAGGTCGTGGGCTAGTACCTCGGCTCGGCGAGCGGCGGCCTACACGCTCCGCAGCGCCGTTGTCGGTGACAACCGTGCCGCGCTGATCGCAGGGTAGAGTCCCGCGACCACCCCGACCGCGAGAGCCACGAGTGGCCCGGCGATGAGGATCTCGAGGGGGATGACCGCGATCTGCTGCCGCGACACCGCGTAGATGAACACCGCCGCCGCTCCGGTCGCGGCCCCGGCCACTCCCCCGATCCCCGCCAGCACGATCGCCTCCCCCACGAACTGGGCCGCCACTTGACCCGATCGCGCGCCGAGGGCTCGCCGCAACCCGATCTCGCCCCGTCGTTCCAGCACCGCGACGACCATCGTGTTGGCGATCCCGATGCCGCCGACCAGCAAGGCGATGGCCGTCAGGCCGAGCGCCAGACCCGAGAGGGCGTTGTCGGTGGCCGCCCGCGCATCAGCCAGCTCCGAGAGGGGTGAGACGAAGACGTAATCCGACGCCGGGTTCGCGGCGTTCGCGACGACGGCGCGCACCGCATCCACCTGACCCGGCGCCACGCGGACGTAGATCGACGCGATCGTCTCCTCCGCGCTTTCGTTGAGTTCGGCGTCCGCCCACTCGTCACCGAGGAACGCACTCGCGTCGATCTCCTCGGCCAGGCCCGCGGATTCCAGGATGCCGACGACCGCGTACCAGCGCGAGCCGATCCAGACCCGCACGCCCACCTCGGTGATTCCGAGCCGTGCCGCAGCCGACGCGCCGAGCACGGTCACGGGCAGGGCACGGGTCGCCTCATCGAACCACTCGCCCTGTGCCAGCGAACCCTCCACCGCATCCAGAAATCCCGGATCGGCCGCGTACACGCTCAATCCGTTGGTCTGCCCGGCCGGGATGAGGTCGTTCCGGTAGGCATTGACGCCCTCGGGAACGCTGCGCAGCACGCCCACCTGCTCCACGTCGTCGACGCGGGAGACCATGGCCGGCGCGGTATCGGGCAGGGATACCGGGTTGCCATCGGGACCCTGCCCGGGCTTCACGAGCACCAGATTGGCCCCGAGCTGGTCGAGATCGGACAGCAACTGCTTCTGGTTCGATGCCGAGATGCCCGAGATCGCGGTGAGCGCGGCGATGCCGACGGCGATGCCGAGCGCCGACAGGGCCGTGCGCAGCTTGCGCGAGCGCGGTCCGACGAGCGCCGTGCGGAGCTGGTCGGCGACCGACAGGCGGATCACGCGGCCACCCCCGTCACGATGCGTCCGTCGGACATCTCGATCTGGCGGCGCATCCGGGATGCGATGTGCCGGTCGTGGGTGATGATCACGACGGCCGTCCCACCCGCTCCGACCTCGAGGAGCAGGTCGAGGATGCTCTCCCCCGTCATCGAGTCGAGCGAGCCGGTCGGCTCGTCGGCGAACAACACGGCGGGCTCCCGCACGAGAGCGCGCGCGATCGCCACGCGTTGCTGCTCGCCGCCCGAGAGCTCGCCGGGCCGGTGACCGCCGCGATCGGCCAGCCCGACGCGGCCGAGCGCCTCCGCAGCCCGGCGGGTGCGCTCGCCGATCGGGATGCCCGAATAGAGCAGCCCGAGCGCGACGTTGTCGAGCGCCGAGAGTGCCGGCAGCAGGAAGAACTGCTGGAACACGAACCCGATCCGCCGTGCCCGCAGGGCGGCGCGTTCGCTCTCGCGCAGCCGCGCGACGTCGCGTCCCTCGACTCGCACGGTGCCGCTGGTCGGATCGTCCAGCGTGCCCATGATCGCGAGCATCGTGCTCTTGCCCGATCCGGACGCCCCGATGATGGCGAGCAGGTCCCCGGCATCCACTGTCAGATCGATCCCGTGGAGCACGCGCAAGGTGCCGTACTCCTTGACGATCCCGCGCAGCTCGATCACCGGCGCCGTCATGCGGCCACCACCACTTCGTCGCCCTCTTCGAGGTCGCCCCCCGTGATCTGGACGCGGGTGTCGGCGATGAGGCCGAGCTCCACGGGAACACGTTCCGTCTTGCCCGCCCGCACCACGTCGACCGCGTAGCCGCCGTCGAGGGTCGCGATCAGTGCGGTTACGGGAACCACCAGTGCGTCCGCGATCTCGTCTCGCGCGATCGTGATCTTGACCGAGCGCAGTCCGACCTCCACGACCAGCGCCTGATCGGTGAACTCGACCACGGCCGAGGCGCTGGTCGTCTCGCCGTCGCCCGTCGATTCACCGCCGGGGTCGATCGAGGTGATCGTCCCCGGAACCTCGGTGCCGTCTGGCAGCCTGACCGAGACCTCGATGGGCGCGACCAGTTCACGCGCCTGCGAGTCGGTCAGTTTGGCGACCGCCCGGATCGTCGTGCTCGTGTAGCTCAAAGGACTCCCTCCTGCCTGGTCGCCGAGTTTCGCCGTCACGGCGGCGACCCGCACCGACGAGGCGTCGATCGCGACCACGTCGCCGAATGCGACGGCACCGGTGCGCTCGAGTCCGAGCGCCGCCTGCCACTTCTTCACCGCGGCACCCGTCGCCCAGGTGAAATGGTTGTCGACGGTGATGCCCGACC